>NZ_JBHDVN010000029.1:0-34695 GCF_046635365.1 Acinetobacter sp. NIOH-H-8 | reverse complement strand
ACTGTAGGAATTGAAGGTAATAATTGCAAAATAAGGCATCGAATAAGGCGTGGTTTTAGAAGAAGTTGTAATTTCTCCAAAAAGCTTGAAAACCATTTTAAAGCCTTCGACTTAACTTTCTTTTACATCAATAATGGCTTCATTTAATGTCAGCATACTTTTTAAAACACCACCAAATAATTAATTGATTCAATTAAAGCCATTTTATTTGGGTCATGATTAGTGAGCTTTGCCCCCAAAATCACTGAAGATATATAAGTTGCAGGAATTTCTTTTAACAGTGAATTAAAATTACTAGAGTCATAATCATGTGCTAATGTTCTAAATTCATTTTCATATGACCAATCTGTTGATTTTATTAAATATTGATTCGTAACGAAATCCAGCAATTTTGCTCCATTTGCTACATCAAACATTGCTAATGGATTTGATATATCTAAAGGAATTTTTGGAAATTCATTCTGATATTTTACAGCTTGGACATTAAATACCTCATGTACCATAGCTTTAGGATTAGGATGTGGGATTTTAAATTCAACTAAAAAACCTTTATGGCTTTGAGCATAATGAGACCACATAAGCATATTTAATGGATTATTATTAAAACAAGTTACACTCAGCTTTGCTTTTATAGCTGTAGAGAAATGTTGATGTAGAATTTCTTTAACATCATTCGGCGCATTATTGAATTCAATAGATGCCATACAATCATATGGATCATTAAAATTATCAGGATGGGTAAACTTTAATTGAAGTTTTTTAAATAAATTTAACACTTGAAGCTTTGGATCAAAGCTTAAATGCTTATAGAGATAATAATACTGATCATCACATTTAATATTTTCAAATTGCCTTAAATAATCTGGTCTTGAGACTTCTTGCATAAGTACATGTAAAATTTTTTCTAAGTTCATAATAAAATCAATTTTTTTAGTCTTGATAAATTAACACTAAAGATTAAATTATATAACTCAAATATACTTTGAAAAAAAATCCCTCTTTTGAGAGGAATTTTAGAAGCAATTAAAACAAGAAATACCTCTGCGCCATCGGCAGCACTTCTGCTGGCTCACAGGTCAAATGTACACCATCAGCACGAACCTCATAAGTTTCTGGGTGCACTTCCATCACAGGACAGTAACTATTATGTTTCATGTCCTGTTTGGTTACTTGGCGCGTCGCCTTACAGGGTGAAATCAACTTTTTCAGACCTAATTTTTCATGTACGCCATTCTCAATTGCGACTTGCGACAAGAACGTAATACAGGTGTTATGCACTCCACGCGGATAAGCCCCAAACATTGGACGATAATGCACAGGCTGTGGCGTTGGAATAGAAGCATTAATATCACCCATCGGCGCTGCTGTAATCATCCCACCTTTGATAATCATGGATGGTTTCACCCCAAAGAATGCAGGTTTCCACAATACCAGATCAGCTAACTTACCTTCTTCAACAGAGCCAATTTCATGGCTTAAACCGTGAGTAATTGCAGGATTAATCGTATATTTGGCGATATAACGTTTAACCCGATTATTGTCCCTATAGGCTGTATCACCTTCCAAAGGCCCACGTTGCACTTTCATTTTATGCGCCGTTTGCCAAGTCCGTAAAATTACTTCACCCACACGACCCATCGCCTGAGAGTCTGATGACATCATGGCAATCGCACCCATATCCTGCAATATATCTTCTGCAGCAATGGTTTCGCGTCGGATACGGCTTTCTGCAAAGGCCACATCTTCTGCAATCGCTGGATCTAAATGGTGACAGACCATCAACATGTCTAAATGTTCATCGATGGTATTGACGGTATATGGACGAGTTGGATTAGTTGAAGATGGCAATACATTCGGTTGACCAATGGCTTTTAGAATGTCCGGTGCATGTCCGCCACCTGCACCTTCAGTATGATAAGTATGAATGGTTCGATTTTTAAAAGCTGCTAAAGTTTCTTCCAGAAAGCCACTTTCGTTTAGTGTGTCAGTGTGAATCGCGACCTGCACATCGTACTGGTCGGCCACAGTCAGACAGTTATCAATCGCTGCTGGTGTCGAGCCCCAATCTTCATGCAATTTTAAACCCACTACACCAGCTTTAATTTGTTCTGCAATTGGCTCTGGCTGGCTCAAGTTACCTTTACCCAATAAACCAATATTCATTGGTAAATCATCAATCGCTTGTAGCATTGTGGCAATATGCCAAGGCCCTGGAGTCACGGTTGTCGCAGAAGTTCCAGCTGCCGGACCTGTACCGCCGCCGACCATCGTGGTTGTGCCAGACATCAGTGCCGTTTCAACTTGCTGCGGACAGATCCAGTGAATATGGGTATCAATTCCGCCAGCTGTTAATATTTGTCCTTCGCCAGCAATGACTTCTGTAGCCGCGCCAAGTGGAATAGTAATATTTGGCTGAATATCCGGATTACCGGCTTTACCGATTTTCCAGATTCGACCATTTTTTAAGCCTATATCTGCTTTAACAATGCCCCACCAGTCGACAATCAGCGCATTTGTAATGACAGTGTCAGCCACTTCAGATGACAAAAGTTGTGATTGACCCATACCATCACGAATGACCTTGCCGCCACCAAATTTAACTTCTTCACCATAAGTGGTGAAATCCTGTTCGACTTCAATGAATAATTCAGTATCAGCTAGACGAACACGATCTCCTACAGTCGGTCCAAACATTTCGGCATAAGCACGACGTGACATTTTCATGATTTATAAACCTTTATAATTCTGCTGCAATTTTTATGAATCGAGCTTGCCCATGATTCGCCCGGCGAAACCGTAAACCTCACGTTTACCTGCTAGTGCAACCAATTCCACATCACGTTTTTGCCCTGGCTCAAAACGAATCGCCGTACCAGCAGCAATATTTAAGCGAAAGCCTTTGGCCAGCTCACGATCAAATTGCAAGGCATCATTGGCTTCAGCAAAGTGAAAGTGTGATCCGACCTGAATCGGTCGATCACCAATATTAGCAACAGTCACTTTCAAGATTTCCCGACCGACATTCATTTCAATATCGCTCTCAGGTGTAAAAATTTCCCCTGGAATCATATGCTGCTCCTATACGATCGGTTGATGGACAGTGACCAGCTTTGATCCATCTGGAAAGGTTGCCTCGACCTGCACTTCTGCAATCATTTCCGGAATGCCTTCCATGACATCATCACGTGTCAATAAGGTCGTACCGTAATGCATTAATTCACTGACCGTCATGCCATCACGCGCACCTTCAAGCAATGCCGCAGAAATATAGGCAATGGCTTCTGGATAATTCAGTTTTAAACCACGAGCTTTACGACGCTCTGCCACCAGACCCGCAGTAAAAATCAGCAGTTTATCTTTTTCTGTAGGGTTAAGTTCCATAACTGGTTCCTCATTGATATATATGTATTTCTAAGCAAAATATGTGCAAGATTCGATATTTGGTGTTCTCTCTCCCTTTGGGAGGGAGTTAAAGGAAGGGTTTTAATAAATGTTTAATCACCTCTCCCTAACCCTCTCCTATAAGGAGAGGGAATTAAAGGATTACGTCCGCCAAATCCTCGGAAATGCCTCATCCAGACCGAACCAGTAACGTCTTAATCGAGCGCGAATTGCAGCAAAACCATCATGGCATTGACGGACATCATCTCCCAGAAAACGTGCACTAATTACATCGCCAAGCAAAGTCAAGGTAATCGGTACATCCATCCGCATAATAAGCTCACGAATTAAATCGAGATGCTGTTCCAGATAAAAACTCGCGCGATATTTTTCAGGCGGTACAGCCCAGAAGCTACCCATCACCGCATGTCCATTCATACCTAGACATGAACTGAGCCAGCGGTCATTGCCCTTAAAATTCAAGGTGTCTGCAACCAGCAATTTGTCTTTGCGCCAAAGCTGAAACCGGTTTTTATAAGCTCCCTGTGCAAACTGCTCATCTCGTGCCTGACGGCCGATCACCAGCATATCCCAACCAATAAAACTGGCTGCTGCATCTAAGTGGACGATTGTTTCGGAACTGGCATTAGCGCCATCAAATAGCATGGTTTCTTGAGGCAGCCATTCAAAAATCGCATTGTCATTTAAACGGATATGAATGTGCTGAAAGGCCTGCTTGCCATTGGTTCTGTACCACTTACCCGCACCTGGTGTGGTCACCAAGGCATGAGCATTAGCATCTACCTGCATATCAAAAGTGAGATGATCCCCACCGGCAATCCCTGCTGGCGGATGCACGATAATGGCATGACAGATTCCGTTAGATTCAGGCCATAACATTTTCTGGATGCGTACCGGTCCATGATGCCTGCGATGTTGCAAAATGGTTCGTGCAGTCTGTTGCTGTGCCTGAAATCCCATTTCCAGACGTGCATACCATAAGTTCTGCTGCGTGCTTTTTTCTGCCAGTTCGTACATCAACAAATCAATCCAATATCATCTGAAAATGATTTTCCAGGCATTAAGCCAGGCCAATGACAGCAACAACTGCAGCTAGACCACCAACGATCTGCTTGCCATAAGGCACATATTTTTTCACGAATGCACCTAGAGCCAAGCCTGCACCATAAATCAAAGCCATTGCTGAAACCATACCGACAATTAATAGCGATACATGTCCACCTTGACCCAGTTCACTTCCATGCGCTACGCCGTGGAAGCTGGCCAATAAAATTGCAGCGACAGGCAAAACCTTATTCGATTTAGTCCATAGCGCAACAGCTAAAATAACCAGTGAAGCGATGATGCCTGACTCAGCCAGTGAAGTTGAAAGCAGACCCTTGCTACCGAGCACAAAGCCTGCAACCATCGCTACTGCAAGACCGATGAGACCCGTGATTTTCCAGCGCTGATTTGTAGTCCACATCAATACACCAAAAGCAATTGCCATCATCAGGTGATCTAAACCGGTAAAAGGATGGACAAAGCCAGACCAGAATCCACTGTGATGGTCATGTCCCGCGTGAGCAAATGCCAACATCGGTAAAGCTGCCACGCTTGCAACCAGTAACTGTTTGAATAGACGCATGATGAATTTCCCCTTAAGACTTAAATAAACCTTGTTTTTCGATAAAGCTGATAATTTCGTTCAAGCCATCTTGTGTTTTCATATTAGAAAATAAAAATGGTTTATCGCCACGCATGCGCTTCGCATCCTGATCCATCACCTCCAGGCTGGCACCCACCATTGGTGCTAAATCTGTTTTATTGATAATCAGCAGATCCGACTTGGTAATTCCCGGACCACCTTTACGTGGAATCTTCTCGCCACCGGCAACATCGATCACATAGAGAGTTAGATCGGACAATTCGGGACTAAAGGTTGCCGCAAGGTTATCGCCACCACTTTCAATAATGATCAGCTCCAGCCCATCAAACTTTTCACACAAATCATCAATCGCAGCCAGGTTAATGGACGCATCTTCACGAATCGCAGTATGTGGGCAACCACCTGTTTCTACACCGACAATACGGTCTGGCGACATCGCTTCATGACGGGTTAAAAAGTTCGAGTCTTCTTTGGTGTAGATGTCATTGGTCACCACTGCCATATTGTATTTTTCACGCAGTGCAAGACATAAATTCAGGGTTAAAGCCGTTTTACCTGATCCAACCGGACCACCAATTCCAACGCGTAATGGACTACGTTCTGACATGTTGATTTCCTTTTTTACAATTTCTTGGCACCAGTTTTAATGATGCTTTTCAATCTTTTTACTGCTGCTCTGGTCTGAAGATTACGACCGAAATAAGCGTGAATACTGGGTTTCATGCGACATGCTCAACATGGCATATTGCGGTAATGCGCTGCTGATTTCATAATCGTTCAAAGCTAATGCAGCCTGTACAGCTTCAGGAATTTCCTGATGTAATTGCCAAATAATCCGCTGCCCGCTCATTTGCCCGAGTGGAATGGTTTTTACTGCTGCCAGCACCTGATTTTCCAAAACCGTAAAGCTATAAGCAGTTAATACATCGGCAAGATCTAAACCCAGCTCACCACATAAATGTGCGTACACCGGCACAAACCCTAATTGCTTTTTTACGCTCGGCGGCTGTTTTAAAACATCCCTAATCCATGCATTCAAGGAAAATGCCAACTGCTGAGATTCAGCCAGTAATTCTTTGGATTCTCGGCTGGCCCGATAGAGTTCTGCCCAATACTGAAACTGTTCTGCATCATCAAAAGTCTCTACCAGACGCTTGAGTACCGGAAGCTCAAAACGCACCAGCAGCATTTCCAATACTTCTTGGAAATAGCTCACACAAGAGGCTTCATCATGCACCATGCCTTTTTCAATCGCGCTTTCCACCCCTTGTGAATAACAGTACGCTCCAATCGGCAACGCCGTTGAAGATAGAGTCAGCAAGCTGAGCAGCTGAGACGCATTAGTGATGGACATGATGTAACGCCTTGATTGGGCTTAAACGGTGGTCATGCTGATGCTGTGCATAAGCCCCACTTTCAGGTTCAAATGGGTGCATGACTTCATTAACTTCAAGACCTAAACCTTGCACCATTTCAGCCAGTACATGATCTGGTTCAAAGTACAATGCAGTAGGTGTGAGCATTAGAGGAACATGACGATTCCCCAGATGATAGGCTGCTTTCAATAAGTCAAAGCTATTGTCCGTAGTCACCTGAATCAATTTTTCAGGCTTCGCATCGACCCGAAGAATGTCGCCCTGTTCAGTTGCTATAAAAGAACCACTACGCAAAATTCCTGTACGTGGTAAATCTGCACCAATATCGACACCATTTTTTAAAGTTGCACGAAAACGGCTCTTTTGTCGTGTATCGAATGTGAGTTCAAGAGACTCAAAATCACTTTCTGGTGCAATGTTTTCCAAACGTTGCGTATAAATTTTCATAACTACCCTACTGATGCTGATAAATCCTGTATTTGTTCCAAATTGAAACCAAATAATTTTTAGCATTTAAAATTTGCATCAAAATAAAGCAGTTATCGTGCCAACTTGGTTTATCAGATGTTCTAATATTAAATAGATAATCCGTATTTATCTCATGAATAAATAGCACGCATTAAAAAACCGCCACTTTTTAATGACGGTTTTAAATGAAGTTGGGTTCAAAAAAGGATAGTAAAATTAAATCGCCACCAGATCCCGAATCCCTTTTTCTGGCATTTCACTTCCAATACCTTGAGCAATCACTTGCCCACGTGCCATGACGGTATAACCATCTGCCAGTTCTTCAGCAAAGTCATAGAACTGTTCTACCAGAACAATTGCCATTTCACCGCCATCAGCCAACTTACGAATTACCCGACCAATGTCTTTAATGATAGATGGCTGAATTCCTTCAGTTGGTTCATCTAAAATGAGCACACGCGGTTCAGATGCCAATGCGCGGGCAATGGCCAGTTGCTGTTGTTGGCCACCGGACAAATCACCGCCGCGTCGATACTTCATTTCTTCTAATACCGGAAAAATCTCATAAAGATGTTCCGGAACTTTACGGGTTTTGGCTCCTTTAAATTTCGCCATGCCAATCAAAATATTTTCTTCTACTGTTAGGGTTGAAAAAATATCTCGTCCTTGTGGCACATAAGCCAAACCAGCCCGAACCCGCTGTTCAGGACTCAGTTTGGCAATATCTTTGCCATCTAAAAGAATCTGACCTGATTTGATGGGCAAAATCCCCATCAGACATTTAAGTAATGTCGTTTTACCAACGCCGTTACGACCCAGAACCACTGAGCACTCACCGACAGGCGCATTGAAAGACACATCACGCAAAATGTGACTACCGCCATAAAACTGATTTACGTCTTTAACTTCTAGCATCAGTCAGCCCCTTAACGTCCAAGATATTTTTCAATGACCTCTTCATTGGCCTGTACTTCTGCCAATGTGCCCTCAGCCAAAATCGCCCCTTGTGCCAGCACCGTTACTTTTTCACTAATGGTATCGATGAAACTCATATCATGTTCGACCACCACCAGCGTATGATTCTTTTTCAGTTCCAGACACAGTTCAGCAGTCCGTTCAGTTTCAGCATCGGTCATCCCAGCCACTGGCTCATCCAGTAAAATCAGTTTTGGACGTTGCATCAGCAGCATGCCAATTTCCAGCCACTGCTTCTGACCGTGCGATAAAAGCCCTGCAGGTTTGTGAATAAATTCCTGCAAGCGGATTTGCTGTAAGGATTCATCCAAGGCATTTTGTGCATCTGGATCAAGCTTGCTGAAAAAGCTTTTTTTCACCCGTTTGTCTTTAGGTGCAGCCAAGAGCAGATTTTCCATCACAGTGAAATTTTCAAACACCGTGGGTTTCTGGAATTTACGCCCGATGCCAGCTTCTGCAATTTCTTCAGTACTCATTTTCGCCAGATTATAGGTTTGGCCAAAAAATGCAGAACCTTCAGTCGGCCGGGTTTTGCCGGTAATGACATCCATCAGAGTGGTTTTACCCGCGCCGTTTGGCCCAATGATGCAGCGCAGTTCACCTTCTTCGATATACAGTGATAAATCATTTAAGGCCCGGAAAGCATCGAACCAGACACTGACTTTTTCCAGATAAAGTGCGATCCCATGACTAAAATCTGGCCCTCGCTCTTTTGGCCGGCCATAGCCTTCAGAAGCATGGCCGCCATGAGGTTGTAAAATTTCACTCATTCGCTACGCTCCTTTTTAAAACGGTCAAATAATCCAATCACACCTTTAGGCAGGAAGATGGTGACCACAATAAATAATGCTCCCAGAATTAATAACCAGGCTTCTGGATAAGCGACAGTAAAGTAAGTTTTAACTGCATTAATTAAGCCTGCACCCAGGATCGGACCGATCAAGGTACCGCGACCGCCAGCCGCTACCCAGACTGCCATTTCAATCGAGTTCACCGGATTCATTTCGCTCGGATTAATAATCCCGGCTTGTGGTACATACAGTGCACCAGCGATACCTGCAATCACAGCAGATAATACCCAGGCTGAAAGCTTGTACCATAAGGTGCGGTAACCTAAATATTGCAGACGGTTTTCACTATCACGAATCGCGCCAAGCACACGACCATAAGGTTTATTCATTAAATGGCGTAGACCAACAAAGCACAGCAATAACACCAGAGCCGTGATAAAACATAGGCTGGCACGCATCGGTGCTGATGTGATGTCCATGCCTAAAATGGTTTTGAAACCGGTAAAACCGTTATTCCCGCCAAAGCCTGTTTCATTGCGGAAGAATAAAAGTGCTGCCGCAAAAGTCATCGCCTGAGTAATAATCGAGAAGTAAACGCCTTTGATTTTTGAGCGGAAAGCAAAGAAGCCGAAAATAAAGGCAATTAGTCCTGGTACCAAGACCACAAGTATCATGGCCCACCAGAAATGATTAGTCCCCACCCAAAACCAGGGTAATTCAGTCCAGCTCAGAAAACGCATAAAGTCAGGCAAACCATCACCTGCTGATTGACGCATTAGATACATCCCAAAGGCATAACCACCCAAGGCAAAGTACAGGCCATGACCTAAACTTAAAATACCGGCATAGCCCCAGACCAGATCAAGTGCTAAAGCCACCAACGCCAGGCACATGATCTTGCCGATCAAAGTGACCCAATAAGCAGACAGATGCAGGCTCGAATCCGCTGGCAATAAATGTAACCATGGCAAGGCCAGTAAAATAACAAAACAGATCGCAATTGCGAGTGCGCTATAAGGTTTATCTGAAAGTAATGATGTGATTTTCATAGGCTTACTCCACAAAGCGTCCTTTAATGGCAAACAAACCTTGTGGACGTTTCTGAATAAACAAAATCACAAGAACCAAGAGAATAATTTTTGCCAATACTGCACCCATACCAATTTCCAGTACGGTACCACTGACACCCAGTCCCAAAGCGGCAAGAACTGCACCCCATACCTGACCAACACCACCGACAACAACCACAAGGAAAGCATCGATAATGTAGTTCTGGCCCAAATCTGGCCCAACATTACCCACTTGCGCCAAGGCACAGCCGGCAAGACCGGCAAGACCTGAACCCAGACCAAATGCCATCATGTCGATTCGGCTGGAGCGAATACCGACAGCACGAGCCATTTGACGATTTTGAGTAACGGCACGGACAAATAAACCAAAACGGGTTTTATTCAGTAGATAAACAAGTAACAGCAAGACAGCTACAGTAAAGACAATAATTGCAATACGGTTATAAGGCAGCATCAGGCTTGGAGTAATCGAGATCCCGCCTGAAAGCCATGAAATGTTAGAAACTTCGACATTTTGTGCCCCAAAGATCATCCGCACCACTTGCATCAGGATCAGGCTCACCCCAAAGGTTGCCAATAAGGTTTCCAGTTGACGGCCATATAAAGGACGAATCACGGTACGTTCGATCAGCATGCCAATCGCTGCACTGACAATAAATGCCGCAGGAATCGCTGCGATCAGATACCAATCTACCAAACCACTAAAATGCGATTTAAAGAAACTTTGCACTACATAAGTGGTATACGCCCCGATCATGATCAGCTCGCCATGCGCCATATTAATGACACCAAGCAAGCCATATGTAATGGCTAATCCTAAAGCCGCAAGCAATAAAATACTGGCAGTACTTAAACCGGAAAATACATGTCCAGCCCATTCACTGGCCTGAATTCGGGTTTTGATACTACTTCTGGCATCGACCAGCGCTGCTTTTAAATCAGGATGCAGATTTGGCTGAGCCAGTTCATTTTCAACCAGTGCAAGAACGTCTGGTCTATTGGAGTCTTTTAAAACTTTTGCCGCTTCTATTTTGGTCAGGACATTTTCAGATTGATAATCCAGACGTGCTTTTAACTGGGCAAAACGTGATTTAACCGTATTGTTTTTTTCATTTAAATACATCTGATTGATGGCTTTAGCATCAAGTTCGGACAAGTTATTTTCCAGAATATCAATCGCCTCAAGTCGCTGAGAGGCTTCTTCTGAATTTAATTTCTTTTTTGCTAAACCAAAGGTCAGTGCTTTATTTAAGGTATTTACCAGCGTAATTTGCGATAAATCAGATGGCCAGGTTTCCACGGTTTTTCCGTCAGGATAGCTAACCAGTTTGTCTTCTGCTTCCAGAATATAAGTATTGCCTGAACTGTCAGTATAAAGCTGATCTTTTTCAACAAACTCTGCCAGCTGATCAAGTTGTTCAACACTGGCAGGCCACTGGTTTAATAAAGCACGACGAGTGGCAAAGTCCCCACGAACAAACTGCTGAATAGCATCAAGTGACTGTTGAGATGATTGCAATACGGTTGTTTCGCTAGATTGAGTTTCCGCATGCACCATATTGAGACACAAACACTGACTCAAAATTAAAAAAATGGCCGCGAGATTTAGGCGAGTGGACATGAGTGCCCTCCCTATTTATATATTTAACGCTGTCCCGTCCGGGAGATGAAAAACCAGAAAGGCCTACTGCCGGAGCAGCAGGCTTTGGAGGAAATTATTTAGGAATGTATGGGCTCCATGGCTCAGCAGCGATGGTTTTCGGTGTCTTATAAACCACATCAAACTGACCATCACCACGAATCTGACCAATCATCACCGGCTTATGTAAATGATGGTTATTAGCATCCATTTGTAACTGATAGCCAGATGGTGCATCAAAAGCCTGACCTGCCATTGCTTCACGAACTTTATCCACCTCAGTAGAACCGGCTTTTTCTACCGCCTGTTTCCACATATTGATACCCACATAAGTCGCTTCCATCGGGTCATTGGTCACAAACTTGTCTGCATTAGGCAATTTGTATTCCACAGCATACTGTTTCATCTTGCCGCTGAATTCGGTATTTTTCGGATTTTTCACGGACATGAAGTAGTTCCATGCCGCTAAATGACCAACCAATGGTTTTGTATCAATACCACGAAGCTCTTCTTCACCTACAGAGAATGCCATAACTGGAATATCAGAAGCTTTAATGCCCTGGTTACCCAATTCACGATAGAACGGTACGTTTGAATCGCCGTTGATGGTTGAGATCACCGCAGTCTTTTTGCCTGCAGCAAATTTTTTAACATTGCCGACAATGGTTTGATAATTACTATGACCAAATGGTGTGTACTCTTCCATGATGTCAGCATCAGCGACGCCTTTAGATTTCAGGAAAGCACGGAGAATTTTGTTAGTCGTACGTGGGTAAACATAGTCTGTACCTAATAAGACAAAGCGTTCTGCTTTACCGCCTTCTTCACTCATCAAATATTCAACAGCCGGAATCGCTTGCTGGTTAGGTGCAGCACCGGTATAGAAAATATTTTTAGACTGTTCCTGACCTTCGTATTGGACTGGATAAAACAATAAGCCATTTAACTCTTCAACCACTGGCAATACCGATTTACGTGATACCGAAGTCCAGCAACCAAAGATGACCGCAACTTTATCCTGAGTGATGAGCTGACGTGCTTTTTCAGCAAATAGTGGCCAGTCAGATGCTGGATCAACGATAACCGGTTCAAGCTTTTTACCTAAAACACCCCCATTGGCATTGATTTCATTAATCGCCATCAATGCGGTGTCTTTTAATGAAGTTTCAGAAATGGCCATCGTGCCAGATAAAGAATGTAAAATACCAACTTTAATCGTTTCCCCACTAGTTGCAGCTGCTTTCGGCTCAGAGGTAGCGGCCGTTTTATCTTCAGGCGACTTTGAACAACCTGTTAAAGTCAGTATTCCCAACATTGCAGCAACAATTAAATTTTTAGAAAACTTTTTTTGTTCGACTTTCATGTACTTCTCTCCAACCTTAGTTAGGCTTTTTTAGAAAATTTGAAAGAAGCTATTCAAATACTGTGCCACTTTTAATTTATAATTTTAACCCACTGAATTTCATTATGATTATCTATTTAAAATAAAAATAGAGATTAAATTTTGCACCAATAAATACATGTTGCCCTAAAATAGAAAATAAATTCTGAGGCGAAAAATCAATTAATTATCCTAAAAACACATCAAAATAGCGCAGGCTTTTAAATCAAAATATTAAAATGCTTACTAATGATGCATAAATAAAATGAGCAGAAAATACATCTGCTCATCAATATAATTTATTTTTCATCAATAAAATTTTGCATATGCTGCAAAACTTCCGCCGTCTTTTCACCATGTAGCCAGTGCCCTGCACTTTCAATCACTTCAACCTGTGCATGAGCAAACTGCTGATTGATGGCTTCAAAATGTTCAGGTGTAGAGATATACGATGAATTTCCACCTCTTAAGAATAATGCTGGAAGTTCATTTTTTTCTATCTTATTCCAAGCAGTAATATCTTCATAATGATCAAACAGTGCTTGCACATTAAACAACCACTGCCCTTTATTAAATGATTTTAAAAGAAACTGGATGACCATTTCCTCTTGAATATATTCACGCATAATTTTTGCTGCTTCATTTCGTGAAGCGACTTGCGCCTGTTGGACTGCAAACAAGGCTTTAAATATTTCAGAATGATGATTTTCTTGATATTGAATTGGCGTGATATCTAATACAACCAGTTTTTCAATCAGATCAGACGCCAGGTCTGCCAGCTTCATGGCAATTTTTCCGCCCATTGAATGCCCGACTGCAATAAATTTTTTAATATTTAAACTGGCTAAAGTTTCTAAAATATCTTCGGCCATGATTTGATAATTCACTTCATCAGAATGGCCAGATAAACCATGATTTCTGACATCAATTTGAATCGTAGTTGCCTGCTCTGAAAAATGTCGGGCTAACATACCTAAATTACTTAAACTACCAAATAAACCGTGAATAAATACCATTGGGGCTAAAGTTGATGTTTCATGGGTTTGTATTTGATAATTCAGGATCATTTGAGAATTCCGTGATTTCCTATGTTAGGTGTTAATAGTGGAGTTATATTGGAAGTTAATCAATTGCCAATGACATAATTTAAAATTTTGCTTAGGCTATTTTTATGGAAATAAAATATGCTTAGGCTAAATTGCAATATCTGCTCATAATTGAGTGTCACACTAGATCATTAATAAAAAAAATATTTTAAAATTTTTAGGAAATATACGAGTTTTAGAGGTTTATTTGGTATTAAGTTTTAATTATGGGATATGGATTTTGCGAGAATAAATATAAAGTAGAAAATTGCTTAGGCTATTTTAGCGTGCAATGATTTTACCGCCCTTCGTTTGAGTAAAAAAGAAACACATAAATATTTAATATTTCTTAATAAATTTCAAAAGTAGCTGATATATACCCGGTAAAATTTGTATATAAATAGATTTTTATAAAGTTTATTTAATGAGTAATTTAAAAAGCACTGAAATCCTTATGCTACGTATCAGAGTATTTATGCATTTTATAAGCAAGCTGAGAGTCGAAAAAACGAGCTAATTTTTTGGCCCTACCCTTTTGATTCATATACCTTCATTCAGGCCAACATCCCTAAATAAGATATGAATATTTAATTTCATTAGCTTCTATATGCTTCATATCTGATAGTTTAAAGTAGTGTATAAAATGTATTCTAAGGCTATCTTATGAACAATTTAGTTAAAAAAAGTATTGAATTCTTAGTGGAACAAGACGTTGTTGAATCAGCAGAATGTGTAATAGCAGAAGCGGGTTTAACTCCAGCAGAATTGATCACGATAGTTTATGGTGAAATTGTTCGAACAGGTCAGATACCTATTATCCCTCAAGTAGGAACTAAGGATTTCAATATAGCTCGATTAACAGCAGCGAGTTACTCTATTCCAACTGTCAAAGTTTCCATTCCAGAACAGAAGGATGTATTTTTAAATGATGATGGTGGCTATTAAAACTCAAGACGATGCTCTTGCTTTTATAGCTTAATTACACTTCCCTACTCTTACAAAATATTGCGGTGGTCATACCTGAATTATTCATGCTCTGTGCTTGTCGATCCAGAAAGCTTTTAGCAATCATCGCCATTGTGGACGCCATATTGAGTTCATGATTTTCTTCAGAAACTTTTTGAATCTCTTCATAAGCCGTTAAACGCTGGCAGAATGCCTGACGTTGACTTTGTGCATCTGCATTCTGATCTGGCTCATCTAAAATATGTTTGGTTTCATTGACTATTTTTGTTTGTTTGGCAATAAACTGATCATAGTCCGCTTGTGAAAGCTTTTCGGCAAAAGCCATATTGTTTAATTGCATGCAAATAAAGAAAGTACATATTAAAGATGAGGATTTGATCATTTCGAAGGTCTTCTTTTAGTTTTCTTCTTTCCAGACATCTTCATAATCATCTGCATCAATCATGAAGCGGTAGCCCTGCTCTAAAGCCAGATAAGGTAAAACTTCAGGGGCGATATCCTGTAACTCACGCACAGTCATGGTTTCAAAAGCATCTTCATTTGAAGCCAGTTCACCACCATAAATATACCAGCTAATATTTTCTTCTGTCTCAGGCTTTCTACGGATTCCGACAATTGGATCCTGCTTCAGGGTATGTACAGCCACTGCAACGACATCATCACCACTTACTTCTACATAAGCAGAACCGACCTCTTCACACAGCAATTTCTGCTCTGCAATCAGTTCCTGTAATGGTGATAATTTCTGCGTGTTTTTCGACATTCGGTTTGACTCATTAAATTCTTCAAATACCGCTTTAGTTTAGCCTAGTTTTAAAAAATCTAATGCGTATTTTTATAAACAACCTTGAGATCTGTCCTTAAAAATGATTAAAGACAGATCGGAAATTAAGCTTATTGGAAAACTTTGAAGCGTTGATCATCTTCCAGATAATCTTTCGCACGCGCTTCGCCTTCAACTGAACCAAATACCAGTTGAGCACGAAGTTTCCAGTTTTCTGGAATATCCCACTCTGCATGAACCTGCTCATCTACAATCGGATTATAGTGTTGTAAAGATGCACCCAGGCCTTCAGTATGCAAGGCAGTCCAGGTAGAGAACTGAGCAATAGCAGTTGAATGTTCTGCCCAGATTGGGAAATTCTCGGCATAAGATGGGAATTGCTCTTGCAAGCCTTTTACTACATTTTGATCTTCAAAGAATAAAACTGTACCCGTACCTGCAGCAAAGGTTGCCATTTTTGCAGTCGTTTTTGCAGCACTTTCTTCATCTTTGGCATAGCTTTTTAATTTATCAGCGACAAAGCCCCAGAATTTTTCATGTTCGCCATTGAATAAAATAACGGCGCGAGATGATTGTGAGTTAAAAGATGACGGACTTTGCTTGATCGCATTTTGAATCAAATCAGTTAAATATTCAGGAGACTGCTCTACATTTTTACCAATGGCATAAATAGTACGGCGTTTTGTAATTAAATCTAAAAACTGATTCGACATTCGGTTAAATCCTTGGATATATCTTCGGGAAAACTGGAACCTTCACTTATTTTTATGAAGGAAATCTAATGAATAAGAATTCTGTGATTCATTTACTCATTAGTACTGATAGCTTAAAAAAATATGACTGGAATAGCTATATTATTAAAGTAATATCTTTATATATTCTTTTGATAAAGAATATTTTTTTAATTTATTTTTTATCAAACGATAAAATAAATGCCCTTTTCTGAGCCAATTTCTGTTTTAAAATAAGTCACCATGTTCAATGATGTAGCAGAAAGTTGTTTTGATGATAAATATAGAAATTTGCTTAGGCTATTTATTGTCATAAGGGAAATGTCAATCCTTAGAAATCGCTATAAAAAAATCATCCCCCAATTTGGAGGATGAAATTGAATGAATCAGCTTAAATTTTCTTAGAATTTAGCATTAAGCACTTGAGCAGAGACTTTATTTTTCCAAAGATCACGTAAGGTTGGTAAATAGAATTTTTCACCTAGTTCTACCAGTTCAGCATCAATCAAGCCATGCACATCATGCATAAATAGATAATCCAGATCCACACTAGAAAGCTTAAGATGTTTCTTCTGATATTCTCTGCGTTTTTGCTGCGCCTCTTTCACCAACTGATCTGCAAATGTCTTATCTTTATACTGGGTGATCGCATTTAAACGCAATTCAATAATGCCCCACCCTGTTAATAACATCTGAAATGTCTCAAAGTCCTGAGTGGTTGATTCCCAGGTCATTTCATCAAGATTTTCATTTTCCGGGAGAACAGGTAAAAGAAGTTCCATTACACTTGGAAAAATCTTTTTAAAATTCAGAATAAATTTAACAGGATGCTCACCTGGATAATCCTTGAATTGAATCTTTTTTTGAACATCTGTTAAATAAATATCAAGCATTAAATTTTCCTTAAACAACCTGCCACTTTATGGATGTTTATTCATATGCTATAGAAACTCATGCGGAATAAACGACAAAACAGCAGTAAAAACGAACTGCATTTTAGCAGCTATATACGCTTATTCAATGTTAATTCGGTATGAGAAGTCATGAGGATAAGCTTTAGCACTAAAAAACTTCAATAGTTATCGCTAAATATCTTTCTAATACGGTTTGACCCGTAATTTTAAATTCTTTCTTTTATTTGCTCATGAATCTATAAAATTAAGAACTCCTGATGAGGAGAATAAAAAAGCCCACTCATAGAGCAGGCTTAATAAATATTTATAATTTTGAGTTAATCTATCTCACCAGTTTTGCCGGTTCCCATACATTCGATACACTGTTTAGCTTCCACAACGTTATAGCCGGTACCGCTACAGCTGCTACACTTCTTTTTTGTATAATCTGGATATAAATCCTCATCTGGATAGGGTTCGTCCAGATCAAAATCATCATCAAAGTCAGTCATCACCCTTACCTCATTTTTCTAGTTATCAGGGAATTTCTATTAGTAATCCTTCATTGCATATCTGTCAAAACCTGAACGATAGATGGTTCATAGCATTTAATAAACAAGCTCAATTGAATAAGAATTTTCTAGCAAAAACATGTGCTTGTTATTTTATTAAAATTTGTATGAATAATCCTTAGATATAATAAAGCCCACATTTAGAGGGCTTTATTATTTAACCATAATTAGAAGACTTATTTTACGTTTGGAGCCACCATATTCTCAGGACGCACCACTTGATCAAACTGTTCTGCAGTCACCAATCCGAGTTCGACTGCGACCTGTTTTAAGGTTTTACCTTCTTTATAGGCGGTCTTGGCCACTTTAGCTGCATTCTCATAACCAATGACTGGATTTAATGCAGTGACCAGCATTAATGAATCATGCAGGAAGTGTTCAATCTTGTCACGATTAGGTTCGATTCCGACTGCACAGTTATCGTTAAAGCTGTTACATGCATCGCCAAGCAGTTGGATTGACTGCAACAGGTTATAAGCAATCACTGGCATAAAGACATTTAGCTCAAAATTCCCTGATGCACCGGCCACATTAATCGTCGTATCATTCCCTAAGACTTGGGCAACTACCATAGTCATGGCTTCACTTTGAGTCGGGTTCACCTTACCCGGCATAATACTTGAACCCGGTTCATTTTCAGGAATACGTAATTCACCAAAACCACAACGTGGTCCGCTCGCCAGCCAGCGAATATCGTTGGCGATTTTATTCAGGCTAACCGCTAAAGTCTTTAAAGCACCTGAAGCAAATACTGCTGCATCACGGCCGGCCAAAGCTTCAAACTTGTTAGGAGCAGTGACAAAAGGCAAACCTGTTAATTCCGCTAGAGTATCCGCGGCCTTAACAGCATAGTCTGGATGGGCATTCAAGCCTGTACCGACGGCGGTTCCACCCAGTGGCAATTCATATAACCCTTGCAAAGCCTGATACAGTCGAATTAAAGCATGATCCAGTTGAGAGACATATCCACTGAATTCCTGACCTAAAGTTAAAGGTGTGGCATCCTGAAGATGGGTACGACCGATTTTTACAATCTCGGTAAATTCCTGAGATTTGGCATGCAAGGTATTACGTAAACGTGTCACTGCCGGTATTAGCAGTTCATTGATCTGTAAGCTAGCTGCTACATGAATCGCAGTCGGAAAAGAGTCATTGGTCGATTGAGCGCGGTTGACATGATCATTTGGATGCACAGGCTTTTGTGCACCTAAAGGATTACCCAGCTTCTGGTTAGCAATATTGGCAATCACTTCATTACAGTTCATGTTACTTTGCGTGCCCGAACCGGTTTGCCATACCACTAGCGGGAACTGGCTATCCCATTGACCGCTGATCACTTCATCCGCAGCACCGATGATATAGGTCGATAACTCATGAGGAATCTGGTTTAACTCGGCATTGGTGATCGCAGCTGCTTTCTTGACCAAGCCCATGGCACGAATCATGGCGCGTGGCAAATGCTCATTGCCAATCTTGAAGTTCTGTAGACTACGCTGAGTTTGTGCGCCCCAAAGTGCTTCACTCGGTACAGCGACTTCTCCCATCGTGTCATGTTCAATACGTGTTTGCATGCTCAACCTCAATTGTTATTCCATGTTTTACTCATTTAGACAGCAGCTTCAATGCTGTACTCTATTCATCTTAATGAGTTTGATTAATTTTGAAAATGATAATTATTATCAATAATTAACTTATAGGATTCTTAATCACTGCCCTCTTAACGTATTCTGATAGAACAGCCATTCATCCTCTAACATTTTCCTTAAGGTATAGCGTGGCTGCCAATGTAACAACTGTTGGGCTTTATCCGTATTAGCACCCAGTTGATCCATTTCAGCATGCGGATATGGCAAAGCATCTACTGTAGGAACAGCGGATTGGGTGACTTCTGCAACCTGATCCAGCAAAGTCTGCATTGAGATCAGCTCTCCAGCGATATTAAAGGCTTCGCAAGTCCATTGTTGCTGTTGAGACAGCCAATGTAGCGACTTGAATACCGCATCACAGACATCCATCACATGTAGAAAACTACGTTCTACTGTATAGTCTTCGGTCTTGGCCTGACGGCGCAATTCCAGATATTCACGCTGCTTCGCACCCACCTGCATGGCCAGAGGCACAATATTCTTTGGTAAAGGTGGCACCCATTCACCTAAAATGCCATTTTCAAAAGCACCCGCGACATTGGAAAGACGTAACATCGCAATACGCCATTCATTATCCGTCTTGGCAGTATCCCGGATGATTTCTTCCACCATCTGCTGTGATTTAATATAAGGATTTGGATAAGTGTAATTGAAAGCCTGATCTTCTTTTAAATCCGTTCCGGAATGGCCATATACAGCCAATGAAGATAAATGTACCAGATTTCGCACTCCGGTACGCTGCATGGCACGCATCAAGCTCATGATACAGCTGACATTATCATTATAATATTCAAGTGGTTTTAAAACTGATTCTTCTAATGATTTAAAGCTGGCAGTATGAATGACAGCCTGTACTGAATTCTGTTCAAAAACTTTATTTAATGCTGGAGTGTTACGGATATCAATTTTGACAAAAGGCACATAGCGGCCGGAAATAAATTCAAGGCGTTCTAAGGTCTGTAGACTGGCATTGGCCAGATTATCGACCACAATGACCTCTAGTCCTTGTGCCATCAGACTTAAAGCAATATGTGAGCCTAAAAAGCCTAAACCACCCGTCACTAAAATCATTGTATACTACCTACTTTCTTTGTAGCCAAGATCATCATCCCGCGTTGATCAAGCCTGTAGTGAATTTCGATGAGCACCTTAATTCTTGTTACCTCCGCACCGACTTCTATTTATGCCTGGCATGCGCTTGGACTCGCCCAAGCTTTACAACATAAACAGGAAGCTTTCCGTGTATTTTTCTATCAAGATGGTGTGTCGGTCGCAAATGCATTGCAATGGGTGCCCGACGACCAGCGTCATCTCACACGTTCCTGGCAGGATCTGAATATCCGCTTACCTGTTTGTGTCAGTGCAGCCTTAGCGCGTGGGATTACAGATCAGGAAAATGCTCAACGTCACAATATTCAGCAACATAATCTTGCTGATGGTTTTGAATTGGTCGGTCTAGGCGAGCTTGCTGATGCTGTTCAGTCCTCACAACGTCTAATTCAATTCTAGATGCTTCATTTTTCAGGATGTGTTGCTTTTAAAAGGAATCTTGTGTGAAATCTGTACTTGTTATATTAACTCAAGCCAACCTGAACAGCTTGCAGGTGCATGAAAGTCTGTCTGCCACGATGGTACTGGCGACCTTCGGCGCTGAAGTTAAAGTATTACTCCAAGGCGCAGCCTTGAGTCTTTTACGTTCTGAGCTTCAGTTTGACCAGCTGAAACATGCCTTTAAACTGGCTTCAAATCTGGTGGATAGTTTCGAATTTTATGACCTGACCCCTATTCTGGTTGAACAGAAAAATCAGGACTCTCCTTTTGTAAAGCAAAGCGAACAGGAGATTGAGTTGATTGAACTCAATTCAGAATTCGTTCAAAAATTTGATCACGTATTGTATTGGTAAGGACAAAGGATAAATAAATGTCAGATCAAACCCTTTACCTGATCCAGTCAGATTATGCAGCGACGGCGTCAGTCCTTGATCAGTTAGCACAGCTCCATGCTTCAGATGATCAGGTGGTCCTGATGGGAGAATCTGTGCTGTATCTGGACCATGCTTTCGTACAGCAACTGCCGCAAGTTTATATCCTAAGAAATGATGCAGAAATTCTGATCTCACCTTTATCGGAAAATGTTGCTTTACTCGACTACTCCGAATTTGCAGATCTATGTCTGAAATTTAGTCGCTGCATCTCAATGAAATAATCCATGAGTCAAATATGAATCTAGAACTGGACCAAGATGGTCATTTAGTCGATTACACCATCTGGAATGAAGACGTTGCCCAAGTACTGGCAGATACACTGGAACTTCAACTTACTCCTTGGCATTTTGAAGTGCTACAGGCAGTCCGTCAATTTTATCAGCAGTTTGGGCATTCTCCTGCAACCCGTCCGTTAATTAAGTTTTTGATGAAGACAGTCAACCCGGAAATTAACAATGCCTTATTACAGGAAAAGTTTAATACAGGTCTGGTGGCACGCCATTTAAGCCGACTGGCTGGTATCCCGAAACCGGCGAACTGCTTATAAGTTTTAATCTAAAATATGAATGAAGAAAAAGCCCGTTTTAACGGGCTTTTTCTTATTAAGCTTATCTATGATCTGTATTCACAACTAAATAAAGCTTTAAACCGGAAGATTAAAAACTTTTCTGATCCAATGCATTTAAGGCTTGATCAAGCTGTGGAGAGATTTCAGGCAGAACTTTCTGCAAAAATTTTATTTGAGCTCTCGCCTCTTCCGGAGCAACGACCCGGGCATTCACCAGATTCTGCTGCTGTACCAGCAAACGATCTAGCTGGCGATAGTCTGGCTTTTCACCTTGACTTAAGCCATTCATCATTTGGGTAAAATCCAGATAAAGCTGGTCTCTCTGTTGTAATAAGACCTGCTGTTCGGAATCCACTTCCGAGTGTCTAGCCGTTCTTGCCGGTACAGGTGGTTTAGAAATTAAACTGGAAGTAATCAGTGACTTTGCTGGAAAAGTCATCTGATCATCAGGTTTCAGTATATTGAACTCTGCCTTATAGATATCCTTATGAACCTGATAAGCAATCCCAACCAGAATACCGGTTAATAACATTCCCGCCAGCAGATATAAAGTAAGTGTTTTGTTCCTCATATATGCCACCTACAATGCTTAGAGCAACGTTCATAACACATTGCTCTTTTTAAGCCATTATTTGCTACGGCGTAGACCAGTCTGCTGGAGCATAACCGATCCGGACACGCTGTGGATGATTGCCTACAGGTACACTGGTCACTTTATTGCCTGTCGCGAAATCAATTACGGTCACCACATCCGTTTCACTTTCTGAAATAATGCAGCTACGGCCATCCGGACTTCGGGTAGCCCAGTATGGCTTACCTGCAGGAATCAATTTTCCGGCAGTCAGACTCTGACGGTCGACAATGGTGGCGTAATTATCCATCGTGCCCGCAACACAGAGCTTCTCACCATCAGCACTGATCGATAAACCATGATGGCGGGAATCATTCACCCATTTGGTACGATCTTTGGGAATGCTATCGCTACCTGGCAACTGCCCAATACGGGTCACTTTATTCTGGTTTAAGTCATACTCAATCAAACCATTAAAAAATGATACCTGAGCATAGAGTTTACTTTCATCCTTGCTAAAGACCATCGGCCGCACTGAATTAGATAAATCTTTTCGACCAAACGCATCCAATGCCGGTCTAAAGTCAATTTTCTTAAGCACCTGATGGGTATTGGCATCTGCAATGGTGATATAGCGTTTACCCTTGGTGAAATCCTGCCACTGCGCATCAAGAGAGGTTTCTACATTACCAATGGCCGAGTTCAGAATTTTTCTGCCATTATCAAAGTAGATATTTTCATGCGGTTTATCACCCGTCGCAAATCGACCAAGTTCCTTACCAGTATGAATATCCAGTACATGCACCACATTTCCGGAAGATGCGGAAACCGCGACACGCTGGCCATCTGGTGAAACTGCCATATGATCCGCGCGGAAGCCTTCAACTGGAGTACGCCAGTTAATTTTGCCTGTCTTGATGTTGATAGAGACCACATCGGCAAAACTTGGACGGGATGCGACCACTGACTGTCCATCTGGCGTGGAATACATATCGTCGACCAGCTGATCATTACCTTCACCCGCAGTAGCTTGAATATAGGTATAGGCAATCAGTTTAATGGGATTGAGGTGAATCTCTTTCAGACGCTCCTTACGATCAGGAATCATGTTGATCACACCAACCTTGCCAAAGTCACCTGAAGATCGAATCACTGTAACTGTTCCATCCCAGTTATTACCCACAAAGAAAACTTGCTGGGAATTGGGCGGTTGAGGCAAGGTAGACGAATCTGCCTGTGCAGTTGAAAAGACTGAGAGCATGGCCATCGCGGACAAGCTCATACAGAACCGTGATAATCGTTTTTTCTGGATTTCCATGCGGTATTCTCCATATTTTCTATTTTATTGTTTTTATCTTTGTTCAATCCACAGTCAGGCCGTGGATCTCAATCATCCACTATACAATGAAGAAAAAACCATGCTGAATTTTCCGACAGAATAGAAAGATAAGAATCCAGAAAAGTTGAAGCGTCCATTGATATGAACGCTTCTCAGTAAGATAGTTTTATTGAAAAATGCTTTGAACTTTAGACATCTAATACATCAACGAATTGAGCATCTAGAACCTTAGCTAGGTCCGCAGGTTTTAAACCAATATCCAGACCGCGTTTACCCCCACTGACATAGATTTTATTCAGCTGTTCTGCAGATGCATCAATGACAGTTTTCAGGCGTTTTTTCTGCCCAACCGGACTAATCCCACCGACAAGATAACCGGTTAGACGTTCTGCCTGTTTGGGATCAGCCATTTGTAGCTTTTTACAACCAAAGGCTGATGCTACTTTTTTCAGGTTTAACTGATGGTTGACTGGAAGAACTGCTACAAAATACTGCTTCTCATCTGTGACCAATAAGGTTTTAAATACTTCTTCTACTGCCAGCCCTAACTTTTCTGCCGCTTCCAGACCAAAGCTTTTGGCATTGGCATCATGTTCATATTCGTGAATGCTATATTCAATTTTTTGAGATTTTAATAATTTGCATGCAGGTGTCATAACAGCTTCGATAGTATTTTGACGGGATCTTCATTATAGCTTATCAAGTCTGCTTGGGTTTTATTCTGTGATTCTGAATAGCTTATATAATCAATATGTGTTCAAAATACAATTCAGATACCATTAGCTTTTAATCCAGAATATCTATTCATATTGCACTTTAACTGAACTTAACTATCCCATTTATCATTGTAATTCCGCATACCATCTTGTTCTTAAGCTTAAAAATTCATCATTTAAAAACTTAGGCAATATTCAGATGAATAACAACGCCTATACATGAAGTGCCATTTTGCCAATGTTATTGAGCGAACATAAAGAATTACAAATAAAGGTAAGCTTTAGAAAATTGAGCACATTCGTCAATATTAGATGAGGCCAGTAAAAGATTAATGAAGAATCATAAGTTTTTAATTTTACTTTTACGGCCAGTATCATTTAGCCAATGTTCAGTAGCAATGAGCCTATCTCTTTTTGCAGAAAAATAATGTGTGACTTGCTTTACTAGCGACATAAAACCCATTTAATACTAAACTTCACTTCATACCATTTATCAAATAACTTTTTGATTTTTATTCCAAGTTTGATATTTTAGTTTGCATAATAACGAATAGAATAAAATTTTGATTCATCCAAAAATATACTGAAAACCTAGTCTTTTAATGATCACCACAATTTTTGATATGAGCAGAGACTTCGAGTAATAATTTTTTTTTGACAAGCCATTGCCGAATAAACACTCAATTTAAAAGAATTATGAATAAACATTGAGGTCTAACTTACACAGCATAAATGTAACAATTCAGCCAATTCATCTAAAATATAAAAATGATGTAAAAGACGAAGATTTGGTAGTTTTGAACATTGCTAAATGCTTGCAAAGTTTTCATTATATGGCCACTGCGTGGTACATGCTTTTCTATGTCAATTCAAAGAAATTATAAAAATAATGTAGGAATTCATGCCATAATAGGCGAAGTTTGTAGACATCTTGCAAACCTATCCTGAAACTTTTTAACTGGAGCACCATAGATGACTTCGACCATTTTGGTTATTCATGGACCGAATTTAAATTTGCTAGGAAAGCGCGAACCCGAAGTTTATGGTTATTTAACTCTAGAAGATATTAATCAGCAGCTCACTGCTCAGGCTGAAAAAGCTACTTTACAACTTGACACTTTCCAGAGCAACTGGGAAGGCGCAATTGTTGACCGAATTCATCAAGCCCAACAAGACGGCGTGCAATATATCATTATTAATCCTGCTGCCCTGACACATACCTCAGTTGCAGTTCGTGATGCACTTCTTGGCGTGGCAATCCCGTTTATTGAAGTCCACCTGTCTAACGTCCATGCACGTGAGGCATTCCGACATCATTCATATCTATCCGATAAAGCTATTGGCGTGATCTGTGGTCTAGGTGCAAAAGGCTATGCTGCCGCACTCGACTATGTCATTGAAAAAATACAATCTTCTAAACAATCTTAATTAGGAATACTGTCTCATGGATATCCGTAAAATCAAGAAGCTCATCGATTTGATGATTGAATCTGACTTACAGGCGATTGAAGTTAAGGAAGGTGATCAGTCGATTGCTCTGACTCGTCGTAATCCAGTAGTTGCAGCAGCTGTTCCTGCAATGCCTGCACCTGCAGCTGACGTCCCTGCAGCTAAATCTCCTCGTGGTGCAGTTGAAAAATCTCCAATGGTTGGCGTGTTCTATGCGGCTCCAAGCCCAGGCGAAGCACCTTTTGTAAAAATTGGCCAAACTGTTTCTGCTGGCGAAACACTGGGTATCATTGAAGCAATGAAAATCATGAACCCGATTGAAGCAACTCAAAGCGGCGTGATTGAAGAAATTCTGGTGAAAAATGGTGAAGTGATTCAGTTTGGTCAGCCACTTTTCCGTTACCGCGCCTAATCACTTCGGGGATTCATAATGTTGCAAAAAGTTTTAATTGCAAACCGAGGTGAGATCGCCTTGCGCATCGCCCGAGCTTGCAAAACTTTAGGAATTAAAACCGTCGGTGTCTATTCAGACGCTGACAAAGACCTGATGCACTTACGCTTCTGTGACGAAGCCGTGTGTATTGGTCCTGGCGCAAGTAGCGACAGTTACCTGAATATTCCAGCCCTGATTACAGCTGCTGAAATCACCAGCGCAGATGCCATCCACCCTGGTTATGGCTTCCTGTCTGAAAATGCTGAATTTGCTGAAATCGTAGAAAGCTCTGGTTTTATCTTCATTGGTCCACGTCCAGAACATATTCGCCTGATGGGGAACAAGGTTTCTGCGATTATTGCCATGAAAAAAGCGGGTGTACCAACTGTACCTGGCTGTGATCATGCGGTGACGATTCACAATGCGCTTGCTGAAGCCAAAGAAATTGGTTTCCCGCTCATCGTGAAAGCGGCTTCCGGTGGTGGTGGTCGTGGTATGCGTATCGTAGAACGTGTGGATACCCTGCTTGAATCAGTACAAGCTGCGCAGCGTGATGCTGAAATGTGGTTTGGCGATGACACGGTTTATATGGAACGTTTCCTGCAAAAACCGCGTCACGTCGAAGTACAGGTTCTAGGCGACGGTAATGGTCATGCGATCCACCTGTATGACCGTGACTGTTCTTTACAGCGTCGTCACCAGAAAGTACTTGAAGAAGCGCCAGCGCCTAACCTGCCAGAACAGGCTCGTACTGACATTCTTGAGGCCTGTGTCAATGCTTGTAAATTGATGCAATATCGTGGTGCCGGTACATTTGAGTTCCTGTTTGAAGAAGGCGAATTCTTCTTTATCGAAATGAACACCCGTGTTCAGGTAGAACACCCTGTGACTGAAATGGTCACCGGTATCGACATCATTGAACAGCAGTTACGTATTGCGGCTGGCTTAGGTCTGGATATCCAGCAAGAAGATGTACGTGTTCAAGGTCATGCGATCGAATGCCGTATCAATGCAGAAGATCCATCGAACTTTATGCCATCTCCAGGCAAAATCGAGACTTTCTATGCGCCAGGCGGTGCAGGTATCCGTTTAGACTCTCATATCTATCCAGGTTACAGCATCCCGCCATATTATGATTCTATGATTGCCAAGCTAATTGCCCATGGTAAAGACCGTAAAACTGCAATAGCACGCATGAAGCAGGCCTTGGATGAAATGATTCTGACAGGTGTGAAAACCAATATCCCATTACACAAAGATCTGATTCTTCAGGATGAAAATTTCTGTGAACAGGCGATGGATATTCACTATCTGGAAAAACATTTGTTGAAGCAGCTTGAAGGTGCTGAAGACAAAGAAAAAGCTTGATCCAGTAATTGATCTAATAAAAAAACCGCTGAATTCAGCGGTTTTTTTATATCTAGCCTTCAATCAAGGCAAAATGCGTCGAAGCACAGCAAAACATTGTTCTGCTTTTTCATTGGCACAGAAATTAATGGTATTGGAATTCTGCCACTTCACAAAATACTGCGAAATCTCACCTGACTGATCTACCAGATTGCCGGAACAGTCTTTTTCATTATTGTCGTATTTAACCTGCATAATCAGCGCTGGAATCTGTGCAGCAGGATCTTGTGAAGGCTGATAGTCATACAGCCCTGTGGTCCATTCTGAACCGCTTTTAATCACTACGTTGTTATTGCCTTTAAAATTATAGTATTCAACACATTTCTTATTATCTGGAATTTCCATTCCCCATAGCCCGACAATTTCAGGACGGGTATTAATGGTAAAGGTATTCGGAACTTCGATAGGTTTCGCAATACTATTTGCAGCTTGATTATTATTTTCTGTTGCCATTAGCCAAGATGAGCTCATGAGCAAGACAAGGCTAAGACAGGTTTTTTTCATATTCACAGGCTTCGTTTCAATCCTAATAATTAATTTTAACTTATCATATTTTTCGGGATCATATTCTGCTCTGCATCAGTTTAAATACCGAAATAAAACAAATTTTTATCATTATAGTTTAAAAACATGGATTTCCTTTTTTAATTTTTTTGTATATATTTCGTATACAAACGTATGTTGATAACGTAAGTAAAAACAGATTATTCCAAGAATAAAGTTGTACTTTTGGGTAAAAAGAATTTCCCAAACAAAGTGATATTTCACAAATAAAAATTAGATACAGGACTTAGATTTGCGAATACCTCGAATCACAGACCAGAACTTGAATCCTGAAACATATGCCTACTTGGTCATTCTTTTCATTATTTTAGTGACTTGTTTGATTGGCATTATGACCAGAACACAGGATTATTTAGCCATACTCTGGCCTGCCAATGCTGCCTTGCTGGCCATGTTCTTACGCTTCCCCCGTTTAAACAATATGGGCGGGTGGCTAGGTGCTTTCTGTGCGTTCATGTTTGCCGATCTGGCGACAGGTAATAATCTATTACAAAGCCTGTTTCTAACACTTGCGAACCTGATCAGTACGATTGTATCGCTATTTTTTATCCGATATTTCCAGATCAATTATAAGTATTACAATACTGGCTTTACTTTCGTGCATATGTTTGGCATCTGTGCATTCGCAGGATGCCTGGCCAGTGCAGTTTTTGCCGTTGCGACCTTACCCAATCTTCCCCATTCCTTTATGACCAAGGAAAATTTATGGATTGATTTTGGGCTGTGGTGGACAGGCGAAATGGTAAATTACATTATTGTCCTGCCGCTTTTTCTGGCCTTTCCTAGAACCAAAGATCTCAAGTATTTATTTAAAAACCGCAGAAAGAAGCAGAATTCTTTTAGTTATCTGCTGCCAGCAGGTACGGTAATCCTGTGTATTATCCTGAGTAATATTTTTGTCGGTCCAGGTGCCCTGCTTTATCCTTTAGCAGCTTTAATCTGGGCAGCTCTGACCTATCGCATCTTTACGATTGCAATTATTAATGCCTTTGTAATCATTCTGATGTATTACAGCCTGACCCAGTTCTATGCCACTACACATGATACGCTGGCAGACTCAACTATTTATATCTCATTAAGGATCGGACTGTTTATGCTGGCATTGTCGCCGCTGATCCTGTGTATTATCAGTCAGAACCGTAACGACCTATTTAAACGGGTATTGTACTTGGCCAATCATGATAGTCTGACGCGGACCATGAACCGGCATTTTTTCTTCCAGAAAGGTGAATATTTACTGCAACATTCCAAGAGTGTGCAGTTTTCCCTGATTATGTTGGATATCGACCATTTCAAACGTTTAAATGATCATTTTGGTCATCATGTGGGCGATAAAGTACTGCAACATTTTGCTGAAATCATCCGTTCCAATTTACGTGCCCAAGATCTGTTTGCGCGTATTGGTGGTGAGGAATTTGTGATTTTACTTTGGGATACTAAACCTTCTAAAGCCCAGTTTATTGCCGAACGTATTCGTGAACTGGTAGCTAAAACGCCGATGTATCAACCTGATGGATCACCTTTATCGATTACTGTGAGTCTCGGGATTACGCATCAACATGCCCCGCTTTCTCAGGATTTACAGCAACTGATCAATACCGCGGATCAGGCCTTATATCAAGCCAAACACTTGGGACGTAATCAGGTGGTGCTTGCATCCTGAACTGAAACCCTCTACAACCTTATAACAATATCAACGCTAGGGAATGCAGATGAAATTTGAAGAATACTTACAATACGATGGATTAGGACTGGCTGAACTGGTTAAAAATAAACAGGTGCATTCAAGTGAACTTTTATCAGTTGCCTTAGAACGCAGTGCAAATATTAATCCTGAAATCAATGCCATTATTATTCCCATGCATGAGCATGCCTTGCAGCGTACCCAGCAAAAACTGTCTGGCCCCTTTGCTGGAGTTCCATTTCTGGTCAAAGACCTGTTTCAGGAATATGCAGGTTATCCGACGTCTTATGGATGTCAGGGTTTAAAGCGTATCGGGTATATCGCTGAAACCAATACCGAGATTGTTAATCGTTGGGAACAGGCAGGTATTGTGACCTTTGGCCGTACCAACACCCCTGAATTCGGAATTAAAGGCATTACAGAGCCAGATGCCTGGGGAAGTTGTAAAAACCCGTGGAATTTAAGACATAACAGTGGTGGCTCGTCAGGCGGTTCTGCTTCTGCTGTGGCAGCCGGCATTGTGCCAATTGCCGGTGCAGGTGATGGTGGTGGCTCAATTCGTATTCCGGCTTCCTACTGTGGTCTGTTTGGTTTAAAACCAAGCCGTGGACGTACGCCGTGGGGACCGCAAATGAGTGAGGCAATGCACGGTGCTGCCATTCAACATGTACTCACCAAAACTGTTCGGGATAGTGCGGCAATGCTGGATGCCACCCATGGTGAAGATCGCAGTTCACTGTTTACGATTCAACGTCCGCATACACATTATCTGGAAGTGATTCAGCAACCACCAAAAAAATTAAAAATCGCATTTAATACGCGTTCCAGCATTGATACGCCTGTTTCTCAAGATGCTATTAAAGCGGTAGAACAAACTGCCCGTTTACTGGAATCTTTGGGTCATGAAGTCGTTGAGGATCAACCGCAGATTGATGGCATGCAACTGGCTAAAGATTTTATTACGACGTGGTTTAGCCAGTTTTCTTATATGCTGGACGAAATCCAGAAAGACTATCCATCCAGATCAGGCGATTTTGAACTGGATTCTCTGGCGCTAGCTGCTTTTGGTGCCAAAACGACGGCAATTGAATATATCCAAAATCTGACCAACTGGGGACAATATGTGACCCAGATGAATCATTTCTTTGATGATTATGATCTCTACCTGACACCAGCCACGGCCACTGTTGCACCCAAAAATGGCGAAGTCAAGACACCAAACTGGCAGAAGCCGATTCTTAAAGCTTTATTAAAAATGAATAAGGCACATTTATTGGCACAAGGTAAGCTGGTCGACCAGATTGTGAAAGAAAACCTAAAATGGGTGCCATTCACTCAGTTAGCCAATATTACCGGCCTTCCAGCAATGTCCGTACCGCTTTACTGGAATGAAGATAACTTACCTTTGGGTTCACAATTTATTGCACCATTTGCCCGTGAAGATTTACTGTTGCAACTGGCCGCTCAATTAGAACAGGCTCAGCCCTGGTTTAATCAATATTCCAAAATCCGCGTTTAATTGTTCGATGGTATTTTAAATCTGCTTTTGTAATTCGACCTTGTTGGGTAAGCCAAATACCAGCAACAGGCCCAGCAAGGTCGACAGCGCAGCAGCAATAAAGATTGATGTTCCACCGACCTGATCCCAATAACGACCGGCAAGAATACTCCCACTCGCCACGCCTAAGCCCCACATGGTGCTATACAGTGCCTGTCCACGGCCTTGCTGTCCAGCCGAGAAGTTCTGGAAAATAACCCGCATGGCAATCATATGAAATAAGCCAAAACTCAGGGCATGAATGGTCTGGGCAAAAAACTGTGCCAGAAATAACGATGGAAATAGGCCTACAGTCAGCCATCTTAAACCGGTCATTAACAGGCATAGCATCACCAGATGACGCCATGACCAGCGTGTTAGAAAAAATGTAGCGTAGGCAAACATAATGATTTCAGCAATAACCCCAACCGACCAGAGTAATCCGATCTGACTGGTACTGAATCCATTCTGGCTGAGATAGTTACTATAAAAACTATAAAATGGCGCATGTGAAAACAGCATGATCAGTTCAATCAGGAAAAAACTGTATACCACCGGACGCTTGAAGATCGGCCATAAAGCTTCGAGTTTTTTCTGTGCTGTCGGTGCTGCTGTTGGTTCTTTAATCGTGAAAGACCAGAGAAAAGCCAGGAATGAGATACAGAGCAATAAGACTGGTAGCATACTAATGCTGACAATCTCAAAAATAGCACCTAAACCAAATACGCCAATAATAAATCCAATAGATCCCCACTTACGGACTTTGCCATAGAGCTCTGCCCTTTTCTCACCCAACCAGAATAAAGTCACGCCTTCAAACTGAGCCAAAATTGCATTTTGAAAGAAACTGAAAATCAGCATGAGCAAAGCGACTGACTGAAAACTATTTGGAATGATAAATATCATGAACCAGATACAGGCTTCCATCCAAGTAGCTATACGCACCAGCAACATGCGTTTCCCGGATTTGTCTGCAATCCATCCCCAAATAAATGGCGCAAAAAATCGGGTGACAATCGCAATCGAAGATAAAATCCCAATTTCCTGATAATTAAAGCCTTGATCCTCTAGATACAGACTCCAGAAAGGCATGAATGCGCCCACAATCGCATAATAAAAAAAGTAGAAAAAACTGAGTCTGTAATGAATAGCTAGAGATTGCATCAAACTAGATACTCTTTCATTTCTGATAACTTAAAATAAATATAAGTTGCGTTTAGTTGCATTGAATGGGTCTCGGTTGAGTCTAGTTAATCTATAAGCTAATCATCTATAGATTCTTCAAAGCTCTTTAACTAATTTTAGAAAAGTTAGATTTTAACTTAATACATTAGCTAAATTCTTAATTTATTCTTTTAGTTCAATCATGAGCTTATCAATCGTAATCATTTGATGGTTCTAAGAATTAAAATGACTGAGGTTCTGACATTTAGACAGCTTAACGTTACAAAATCTGAGCCTTATTTAGCTTGTACTTTGTCTATCATGGGCTCACCAATAAGAAAAGAAAAACCCCTCAACATTTAGAATGTAAGAGGTTTAGTTTGCCGTAATACGTTCGGCTATGATTTTAACTTTGCTTTAAACTCAACCCATCCATTGACTTGGGTGATAGTTAGGTCGATAGCTGAGTATTGATAGTAGTGCTCCACCTCAACAAGAGTTTTAGCGCTCATCTCCTTTCGTGCCTCTTTGAATTCAAAATATGGGTTATTAAAATTAATAACATTAGAATTGATAACTGATATTAAGTAATCAGTTGTGTGAATACATTGTATGTGTGCTCATAACCAGCCCGTTAAGTCAAAATTCAAACCAATTATTAGCCTATTATTATTGAAAAATCAAATAGTATAAAATACTTAACTCATTGATAATAAAAAAATTTATCATTCTAAATTAAACTTTTTTTAAACAATCCCTGCATTCTTTCTTGCCGTCGCTAATCTCAGTCGCACCATGTAGGCAGAATAAGCAGAATAGTAATCGGAGCATACTTTTTTCCAGACAAAAAATAACCCGCTTAACCTGGGGAAGTTAAGCGGGTAGGCTTCTTTAACACGTCGTTATAGTTTTTAGCTAGTTCATCATTATTCATGGAGCACCTTTAAAGTAGCACTTATATAGTGCAGCAATAGTATAAGAAGCATTACTGAATGGTGGGTGCTGGTTGGCTTTGGGTTAAATTTGATTATTTGTTAGACAGGAATTACACTATTTAATTATTTTTGTGTTCTGGTCGCCGTATAAAGTTTATCAGGCAACAAAAAAGCTCTTATTTCTATGGACTTTAAAAACTCGGAAAGAAATCGAATAAATATTTAATGAATGTGAACCTGTCATTAATATCAGGTACGTCAAATACCCATAAAGTTTTAGTTTGTGATCTATATTTAAATCTTACTGCTGATACCTTAGTTGTCACTGACGCATCTTCACCGAGATGTTCAGCAATTAACTTTAGATTTTCTGATAGAAATCGTGATTTATTTATTGTTCTAGATTTTGTGGGCTCGAAAGTCGCTAAAATTTCATCATATACCCAATTAAGAAAACTTAGATCTATCGCTTTATATTTATTCATAAGGTGCATCAATCTATTTAAAAGACTGTGAAGATTCTTTATAACATTTCATTAGATCTCTTTCATAAATCAAAAAACGATCTTCTTTTTGGTTAATATTTGCACTCCGGATTTCTTGGCATTTGTGCATAATCTGCGGATGAAATACATCGATTCAAACAAGCTTTCTGATCCTCAGTTCAAGCGATACACAGGCATCTCATGGTCAACTTTCTATTTGATGGTTGAGCAATTGCAGAAGCATGTCTCTGCCAAAGGCAGACCGCCCAAGTTAAGCCTGGAGGATCAGGTTCTGCTCTGTCTGAGCTATTGGCGGGAATACCGAACCTTATTTCACGTTGCGACGAGCTACGGGGTTTCAGAGCCCACAGCCTCAAGAATTGTCCGTCATGTTGAAGACTGCCTGATTCGGTCCAATCTGTTTAATTTAC
>NZ_JBHDVN010000028.1:0-35798 GCF_046635365.1 Acinetobacter sp. NIOH-H-8 | reverse complement strand
CTCATGAAATACGGTATTCTGATGGGACAAAACCTGAATCCTGGTCGTTAAAGTGTTTGTTTGCACTCATATTTTAACTGTTAGGACTCAGGTTTTTTTATTTAAAGCAAACTATGGGACAGCAGTGACCCGAAGGTGCTTTTTTTGATTTGCTTAAATTACTGATACCAGCCGAAGAGCTTAAATACATAAGGCACATAAGCAATGATCAGCATCGCTGGCAGTAACACAATCATCGGTAAAATCCAGCGCTCATAGCGATAATAGAAGGACTTATGTCGAACTTCTGCATCCGCTTCAGCCACCTCCGCATCACCAATGGATTGCCTTGCTAACAGATGGTTCAGGGCAACTGGCGGTGTCACATAACCCAGCTCGAAACCAATCAAGGTAATCATCCAGAAATGAACCGGATGAATTCCATACTGATAAGCGACTGGTGCAACCGTTGCTGAAATCAGGATCACAGCGCCGAACGGGTCCATGATCATGCCGACAAACACCATCAGGCCAACAATCATGGAAATCACCAGAATGGTACTGCTAATATCTGTCGGGAACGCTTCCATAATTTCCATACGTTCCAGCAGACCGCCCACACTGACAGATAGTGCCATTAGAATCACTAGCGCGCCAATGTGTCCGACCGTTTCACTGGTCGAAATGTGTAATGATTTCCAGAAGCTAACTTGACGCAGGCTTTCACCAACAGTTGAACGTTTTACACCATGGTCTACAGCCAGCTCACTGCCCTGCTGCTCAATATGGTCTGCTTCACGATATTCAGCATTAATGGCTGTACCCGCAGTCGCCATTGCAGGCGTATTTCCTGAACCTAAGGTGGTGGTTAAGGTTTCATCCCAATGCCCTACTGGTGGTAATGGTGCAGGCTCATGACGTAACTTATCAAATAGCACGATCATCAACAGAATGACTGGCATCATGACAGGTGCAGTAAATTCATTCAGATCTGTAGATAAAGCATATTTGTAGAACAGCCAGATCAGGATGAAAATCACAATATAAGGAATCACATTTACAAAGGCACGTGCAGACTGTGGTGAAGCCAAACCAGGTGCAGCAATACGGAACTTGCTTTCAGCAAAGAATAGCGAAATGATCAGGAACAATGTTGAACTGAGCAGGAAGACATAGACACCGTAGTGATACAGCATATCTGTCGTCACTTCCTTGTTCAGTGAAGCAACCACAACAATCAGTAGACATGGACGAAGCACCACACCGAGTGAACCGGACATCGCTGTTGCTGCCAAGGCAAACTGACGGCGACCACCGGCATTCCAGACTTCCTTATAAATGATCGCACCTGCAGCAATCACGAAAATCCCAGATGCACCGGTATAAGCGGTTGGTAGTGCAGCTGCCAGCAGGATTAACCAGGTCAAGGTTTCTGGTGCCAGATTCCATGGACGCAGGATATTCAGGAACATGTCTACGACACGGGTTTGTTTCAGCAACATACCGGCCCAGATAAATAAGGCCAGATTTAGGAAGATGCTCGAAAATTCAACCAGTTGCCCCAGATAGATGCCCTGACCCATCGGGTAATCCATCAAGAAGACAAAGTTAAATCCGGTACTGATGGCCATATAGGCATACAGTGGCACGCTTAAGAAAGCCAGCCCGAAACTGCCCCCTTCTCGGGTCGCCTGAGGTGGCTTAATGACTTGATACAAACTGATCAGGGTCAATGTCCCAAAGAGAATCATCCATAGCCAGTAGACATACTTCATGTCTCCCATTGGCACCCCGGAATTCAGCACCGACATATATTGGCTATAGGAAGAATAGACCAAGAAACTGTTCGCGATCAGCATCGCCACAGAATAGACTTTAAAGTCGATACGAGTGGCTGGACTACGTAGACCAATATGATGGGTTTTCAATGTCGCGCTGATTGCAGCAAATACCACCATAATGATGAGCAGCAAGGCACGGTTTTCAGTCCCGAACTTGAAAATGCCAAAGAATGAAGTTTCAAAACTGCGATAGGCACGAATACTTGGATGCGCTTCAATATGCGTTATCGCCTTGTCATAGAACTGGTAAGACTCTTCACAAACCTGTTGTGCCTGCATCACTGCAGCACGCACATCCGCTTCAGAACGTACACCGAAGAAATCGGCATATTCATCGGCAGCATCCGCTTTCATCTGCTCCTGAACTTTTTGATCGACATTAATATTACGATCACATTGAGGCGCTTTCGGTTCAGCACGCAAAAACGAATACTGCATGCCTGTCGCCGGATCACCATATAGACGCTCGCCCATACGCAGCAACTGACCATGAATCATTTCCCCGGTTCCAATCACCAAGGTCAGTAAGAGCAAGATGAGCACGACAAAGGTCGAGATCCACTCTGTCCAGATATAACGTAACAGACCTAATCCCGATCTGTTTTGATTATCGTTGTGCATGTATTTTCCTATTCTTGTTTTCGCGCCTTACATTCTTTTAAGCGCTGGTCTTCCTGTCTGCCCCGAAAATTCCTTTACAAGGGTCAGTATCATTATTTTCTATTTTGACTCTGCATGAAAATCAGCAGAATAAAAATGACAATTTATCTTTTCTTTTTGTCTTTTCTGCCAACAGTTTCAGCTATCTCGAACATAATTACCCAAGATATAGAGCAATGCGACTACCACTCCCCAGATCACCCCTAATAAATGCGCTTCGACCAGTACCGGACTGCCAATAAGTTGTGCAGTTTCCTGATTTCCAATGGTATTTTCCCAAATTAGTTTGGCAAAGATTAAAAATAATACCAGTACGGCAAATCCACGTTCACGTTGATAAAGCAGATGCACACAGGCGACTGCGACATAGGCCCCATGTAATACCCCGGATAGTCCTGCATATGCTTCAATATTTGGCAGGAAAAAATAAAAACTCAGGCTGATCAACGGTGGCAGAATCAAAAGAATTGAGACGAAATGCCACACAGATGCGCGGGGAAAAATGAAAGGTAAACAGATAAAGGCAAGAATATTCAGAAAATAATGGGCCCAGCCGACATGCACCCAGTGCGCAGTCCAGAGCCGCCAGAATTCCCCGAGCAGGCTTTCCTGCCAGTAGATGAAAGCATCGTTAAAAATTTGCAAACTCGCTGAAAGAGAGACAAAAGCCGCCAGAAAAATAATTTTTCGTCGAAGATGTTGATCTTGCATCGGCTCCTTGAACTCCTTTCAGCATATTGAAAATGACCTCTATGAGCATCATTCACTTAATTTTTCATTAAATTATAGGTCAGCGCTAAATAGATCATCCAGTTCTGAGGAATTATTAGTTTCATCCCAGAAGGTCTGCATGCCATCATCTGCACTACGAATACCGGTATTTTCAGTCCAGTAACGGTCAGAAATACCATTCACCATAATGGCAGCCATACTGTCGATCAGCTTAAACTGGGGATTGACCGGCTTCTCATCACTACGTGCCTGATCAAAGGTTCTTAACGCATCACGGATTTTGGCATCATCCCCACTCGCCTGTGCCGCTACAGCATATAAGGCATGTGATAAACGTACACCTTTTTGCTCACCAATTTGTACTGACTGTTTCAGAGTTTGGTAAGGATCAGGTTTCCCATCACCTGCCCCTGGCAATAAAGTCCAGATCACAGCACGAGTTGCATTTGGTGCGCCCCAGAATTTGGTATTATCCAGACAGGTCATGCCACGCTCGACCACAGCCGCAATATCTTTAGGTACTTGTACGGCCCCACCCGAGTTAATGTCATTGGTCATGGCTTGCAAGCCACTTAGCATGCCCAACAGATAAACTGTCTGTTCAATATCACTGTTCATGCGTGGACAGCCTTCACCCAGCGCTTTTTTATATTTTTTCTCATAACGGGCCTGGAATAACTGATAACCCGTGTACTGGCGTTGTGCAGCCAGTGCAGCCCAGCGTTTCTGCTCAATCCGCGCATCCTGAGCTTCAGTCACCTGGTTGACTTTAGAAGCACGCAGATACCGTAGCTCTGCATCCAGCGCTTTCTGCTCGGCACAAATCCCGGCTGCGGAGTACATCAGTACCGCAACACGAGTCGGATCAGCCCCCATTTCCTTGGTCGACATGATGGCTGGTGTTAAAGAATTCCCGGAATTACACACCATCTCGGCATCATCCATCGCCAGGATTGGTGGAACAATATGCTTTTCAGTGAAGCCCAGCGCCACATTGGCACCGGTTTTAATGACCTGAGAACATCCTGTTAGAACTGTTGTTGTTATTGCAATGGTCGCCATACCTTGGCATATTTTTCGGACGCTCGACATTTTCCTGTCCTCTATAATTGTGATTATGTCCATTATTCTGCTAAACATATCAGAAGCATATAACGAATAAAAGAGTATTTACTCTAATTTAGACCAGACACTTTGCCATTAAATTGCCCAGCTGCAATTGACTGCAGTAGATAAAATCCCAAATTTTGGGCAAAAAAAAGTAGCATTGCGACGGTTCAGCACATGCTACTTATCAACTTGGCAAGCCGAGAAGAAAATAGGTTCTCGAGCTTAATTCTGTTATTTAGGTGAAAATCTGTCCTTCAGCACCGTTCCCAGCCGTCCTATGACTAGGGCCATCACAATCGCAACGATCAAAAACATCCACATTGGAAATTCCATCATGATCTCCTGTGTTCGCTGTTGGTGACTTAAATGTACCTGCTTATAAAAAAAGCAGCTGAAAAATTGTCAGACAATTCATTGTTTTTACAGGGAAATGCGATTTTTTGTCTGACAATTCAAGCGGGGTTAGCGGATAAATCTTTATTTTTAATGAATTTATTTAAAATTTTGGAATGTCATTTGTCGGACAATTAAAGTATTTTTGTTAAAACTTTCAAAGACTTCCATTGTTTAAAAGGTAACTGGTCACACCAGATGAGCAACGGACGTGCTTTTGCATGCTGGAAATACACCACGATATAAGCTTGGTGATCAATCACGTGACTGATCAACACTCGCCGTGTGCCTTGCGCAGCTGCTGTCAGCGACCATTCACGTCCATCCAGATATTCAAACTGCTCAATGTGCGGTGTCTTACGATAAAACAACTGGTAGATGACCAATCCGATGACACCACAAACCAGCCAAATCGCCATAGGCAATAACTGATACAGCAGGAACATCAATACAGCAAAAATAAAAAGCTGAAACACCAGCGCACACTTGCTGCGTTTCAGCTTGAAACAACGATTATCCATGAACGTAAAATTTAAGCTTCTTGATAAAATCTTTTAATTCAGGGCGTGGGGGTTCAGACACTTCCATAAACCAGTCCAGCAGGTCTGGATCTTCCTGTGCAACCAGCTCAGCAAACATCTGTTTTTCGAAGGGATCAGCAGTGAGATAATAGTTTTTCACGTAGGGATCAAAATATACATCGATCTCTTTCAAGCCACGACGCGCGCGATAAATCACTTTGCGCTCTTCTAAGGTGATGTCATCAGTCATCGAATTTTCCCAACTCGTTACAAACCTGAGTAGTTTACCTTAAGCCATTGCTGAATTTCGAGGTATTTCATACAAATGACCAAAAGCATCAGTAGATTCCCCAGATTTGAACATTCAGCTCATTGTTCCCTCATCTGCTCTATCTTAAGTTAAATAAAACATCACAATAAGGGAATTATAAGATGCATTCGAGCGCGATCCGTCCATTGGCCAGCATGCTGCCACGTCAGCTTTTCAATGATGAACATGAAGCCTTTCGGGAGATGGTCCGTAAATTCTATGAAAAGGAAGTGATTCCTCATACAGAAAAATATGAACAGCAACAGCATATCGATCGTGAGCTCTGGAATAAAGCCGGTGAACTTGGCCTTCTCTGTGCCACGATGCCTGAAGCTTATGGCGGTTCAGGGGTGGATCGTTTATACAGTATGATCCTGATCGAGGAACAGGCCTATGCAGGCGACTCTGCGACAGGATTTTCACTGCACTCCGATATCGTGGCCAATTATATTCTGAACTTTGGCAATGAAACACAAAAGCAGCAATGGCTCCCGAAAATGGCTACAGGTGAAGTGGTCACGGCAATTGCGATGACCGAACCTGGAACTGGCTCCGACCTGCAGGCAGTACGCACTAGTGCTGTATTAGAGGGTGATGAGTATGTGATTAATGGTTCCAAGATATTCATTACCAATGGCTATCTTTGTGATACGGCAATTGCGGTATGTAAGACGGGTCATAGTGAGAAAGGCTCTGCCAATCTTTCTTTGATTATGGTCGAAGCAGATCGTGCAGGATTTAGTAAAGGTAAACCCTTAAATAAAATCGGCATGAAAGGTCAGGATACCTGTGAACTGTTCTTTGACAATGTCCGTGTGCCTAAAGAAAACCTGCTAGGTCAGGAAGGCATAGGTTTTATGATGCTGATGAAAGAACTGGCTTGGGAACGGTTAATTGTGGCCATCATATGTCAGGCAGGGGCAGAAGCGGCATTCGCACATACGGTAAAATACACCAAAGAACGTCAAGCCTTTGGCAAACCGATCAGCGCTTTTCAAAATACCCGTTTTAAACTGGCAGAACTGCGTACCGAAATTGAAATCTGCCGAGCTTATCTGGACCGTTGTATGCAACTACAGCTTATTCAAAAATTGGGAGTTGATGCCGCCGCAGCTGCTAAATACAAAATTTCTGAACTGTATAGCAAAGTGGTTGACGAATGCCTACAACTGCATGGCGGTTATGGCTATATGCTGGAATATCCGATTGCACGAGCGTACCTGGATAATCGCGCGAACCGCATTTATGCAGGAACCAATGAAATCATGAAGGAACTGATTTCCAGATCACTCTAATTTGAAATATGAAAAAGGAGTACATCAGGTACTCCTTTTATCTATGTCTATACTTAAGACACCAATCTTGGCTTGGCTGGCACAGCACTGGATTTCGATTTGAATTTCAATACTCCATCTTCAAAAGATGCCGTTTTAAGCTCTTTACGGTCTGCCAAGTAGTTATTAGATACTTTCCAAGGTGCATGCTTACCCTGTTTCGGCATCACATCTGCGGCACGGGCAATATAGCCTGAAGTTAAACTACCCATCACCGTATCTTCAAGTAATTCAGTAGCATCCCCTTCCGGAATTACTTCATCATAACCATGCTGATCCATATAATTGAGCAGACGGCAGATATATTCTGCGGCAATATCCACTTTCAAGGTCCAGGAAGCATTGATATAGCCAATAATCAGCGCCATATTCGGTACATCACTGACCATGACCCCTTGATACAGCATATGCTTCGACGTATCCAAAGGCTTGCCATCCATCGTGGCCTGAATACCACCCAGAATCTGAATATTTAAACCAGTAGCAGACACAATAATATCCGCATCCAGATGTTTACCTGATTTCAGCTGAATCCCGGTTTCAGTAAATTTCTCGATATGATCTGTTTCTACAGATGCATGACCTTCACGCAGAATTTTGAACAAGTCACCATCTGGCACTACACATAGGCGCTGATCCCAAGGTTCATAATTCGGGGTAAAGTGTTTCATATCCACTTTCCCTTTCAACTGAAACTGTACAGATTTCAATAATAATGTTTTCAGTAGTTTTGGCTGTTTTTGTGCAAGTGCGTAGATACCACGCTGCATGCCGATATTACGCGCACGGGTCAGCTTATAGGCCACGTCTTCTGGCAATAATTTACGCATTTTTGAGTAAATCATGTCGATCGAAGGAACTGAAGCGATATAGGTTGGAGAGCGCTGTAACATGGTCACATGCCCTGCACCGCCTTTGACCATAGCTGGAACTAGGGTAATCGCTGTCGCACCACTGCCAATAATCACTACTTTTTTTCCGCTATAGTCCAGATTTTCAGGCCAATGCTGCGGGTGAATGAATGTACCTTTGAATGCATCCTGATTCGGGAATTCCGGCTGGAAGCCTTGATCATAATTGTAGTAACCCGTACAGCCAAGAACAAAGTTAGCGATCCAGGTCTGCTTTTTGCCCTGAGCGTTTTCAGCTACGACTGACCATTTACGTGTCGCTGAATCATAATTGGCACTAACGACGCGATGTTGAAAATGAATTTTTGAGCTTAAGTTAAATTCCTGAACCACTTCTGCAAGATAATTTTTAATTGCCGAGCCAGAAGCCAATACACTTTCTTTTTTCCAAGGCTTAAAGTTGAAGCCAAAAGTCGACATGTCCGAATCTGAACGGATACCAGGATATTTAAACAGGTCCCACGTACCGCCAAAGCTTTCGCGACGTTCAATAATTTCGAATGAGCGTTGAGGACTATATTTAGAAAGATGGGCCGCCAGACCAATTCCCGAGATCCCCGCGCCTACAATTAAAATATCAACTTGCTTTTCCATATTCTTCTTTTACCTGAGCATTGTCATATATTTTATTAAATCATAAAATTGACAATACACAATGTCAAGTTTGAATAAAAGTGATTATTTTCTTATCTTTTCAGGACAAATTTCTAAACTGCCTGATAATGGGTAAATGCAAGACAATAAAAAAGGCCGGTTTATTCAACCGACCTTTTCGAACAACGTTTGCTGCTCTACACGAAATTAGTTAACTTCGCGATCTACTAGCTCAACGTAAGCCATCGGTGCAGCATCACCTGCACGGAAGCCCGCTTTAAGAACACGTAGATAACCGCCGTTACGCTCTTTGTAACGAGGGCCAAGAACGGTAAATAATTTACCAACAGTTGCAGCTGAACGAGTACGAGCAAACGCCAAACGACGGTTTGCTACTGTATCGACTTTAGCTAAAGTGATTAAAGGCTCAGCAACACGACGTAATTCTTTTGCTTTAGGCACAGTTGTTTTGATCAACTCGTGCTCGAACAAAGAGTTAGCCATGTTTTGGAACATCGCTTTACGATGACTGCTTGTACGGCCTAATTTCACACCACTATTACGATGACGCATGGTGATAGTCCTACTTAATTAACGGCTACGATAGGCGAAACGATCGTCCATACGGAGACTAGCTGGTGGCCAGTTCTCTAAACGCATGCCGAGTTGTAAGCCTTTGGAAGCCAGAACATCTTTGATCTCAGTAAGCGATTTTTTACCAAGGTTAGGAGTTTTAAGTAACTCAACCTCAGTACGCTGTACAAGATCACCAATGTAGTAAATGTTTTCTGCTTTCAAACAGTTAGCAGAACGAACAGTTAGCTCTAGATCATCTACTGGACGAAGCAAAATTGGATCAACTTCTTCACGAGGTTCTTGAGCCACAGGAGCTTGATCTTTCTGAAGATCAACAAAGATTGCAATTTGTTGTTGCAAGATTGTTGCCGCTTTGCGGATTGCTTCTTCAGGATCAACTGTACCGTTGGTTTCAAGATCAATGACCAGTTTATCAAGGTCAGTACGTTGTTCTACACGAGCGTTTTCCACTGTGTAAGACACACGTTTGATCGGGCTGTAAGATGCATCTAACTGTAAACGACCCACTGGGCGAGTCTCGCCTTCTGGGAAACGTGAGTCAGAAGTCTCGTAGCCACGGCCTTGAGCCACTTTCAGGCGCATCTTAAGATTGCCTGATGCACTTAACGTGCCGATCAAGTGTTCAGGGTTAACCACTTCAACATTATGAGGTAAACGAAGGTCAGCCGCAGTTACGTCGCCTGGACCTTGTTTCTCTAATGTTAAATAAGCTTCATTTTGATCGAACAGCTTAATAGACAATCCTTTTAGGTTCAGCAAGAGCTCGACGATGTCCTGCTGCAAGCCTTCCAAAGTACTGTACTCGTGCTCAACACCTTCAATCTCAACTTCTACCACAGCAGCGCCAGGTAAAGAAGAAAGAAGGATGCGACGTAAAGCATTGCCCAGAGTATGACCAAAGCCACGCTCTAAGGGTTCTAGAATAACTTTTGCCGAGGTCCCGCTTGCCGCTTCGACCTTGATCGCTTGCGGAGTTAGAAACTCATTTGCAGTACGCGTCATATTGCTACCTCAAGGATTATTTAGAATACAATTCTACAATCAAGCTTTCGTTGATTTCAGCAGGTAAATCAGAACGATCCGGTGCAGCTTTGAACGTACCTTCTAGTTTAGAATGATCTACTTCCATCCAAGAAGGAATGCCACGTTGAGCAGCTAATTCAATTGCGTTTTTGATACGTAATTGTTGTTTAGCGCCTTCGTGAACTGCAATCACGTCACCAGCTTTAACTTGGATAGACGCGATGTTAACGCGGCGGCCATTTAAAGTGATTGAACGGTGAGATACTAACTGACGAGCTTCTGCACGTGTAGAACCAAAACCCATGCGATAAACAACGTTATCAAGACGGCTTTCGAGCAATTTCAACAGGTTTTCACCAGTTGCGCCTTTAACACGAGCAGCTTCTTTGTAGTAGTTACTAAATTGACGCTCTAAAACACCGTACATACGACGTACTTTTTGTTTTTCACGTAATTGTAGTGAGTACTCAGATTGTTTACCGCCACGAGCTCCACCATGTTGACCAGGAGCTTTAGCGTGTTTTTTAGTTTTGACGTCAAATGGTTTAACGCCAGATTTTAATTGCAGGTCTGTCCCTTCGCGGCGAGAGAGTTTGCATTTTGGACCAATATAACGAGCCATGAATGTTTCTCCTTACACGCGACGTTTTTTAGGTGGACGGCAACCGTTGTGAGGGATTGGAGTCACATCGGTAATGCTGTTAATTTTATAACCCACTGCACCTAATGCACGAACCGCAGACTCACGACCTGGACCAGGACCTTTCACAAGGACGTCCAAGTTTTTCAAACCGTAATCTAAAGCTGCTTTACCAGCAACTTCAGCAGCTACCTGAGCAGCAAACGGAGTTGATTTACGTGATCCACGGAAGCCTTGTCCACCTGAAGTGGCCCAAGCCAGTGCATTACCTTGACGATCGGTAATAGTCACAATGGTGTTATTAAAAGAAGCGTGAATGTGTGCAACACCTTCAGAGACGGTACGAGTGACCTTCTTGCGTGTGCGAGTATCTTTAGCCATCTTTTAGCTTCCAGAAATCTTATTTCTTAATTGGTTTGCGCGGACCTTTACGGGTACGTGCGTTAGTTTTGGTGCGTTGACCACGGACAGGCAAGCTGCGACGATGACGAAGACCGCGGTAGCAGCCTAAATCCATTAAACGTTTAATGTTCATGGAAATTTCGCGACGTAAATCACCTTCGGTCGGAACCTTGGCAATTTCTGCACGAATCGCATCAAGCTGAGCGTCATCTAATTCACGGATCTTAGTAGTAGTTGGGATACCCGCAGCAGCTAAGATTGACTTAGCAGTGTGGCGACCAATACCAAAGATGTACGTTAGAGAGATAACAGCATGCTTGTTATCCGGAATGTTTACACCGGCAATACGAGCCATTCAATTTTCTCCAAAAAGGCAGTAGAGATAATCAACCGCCCCACAAAAATCTTGAGGGGCGGATAATAACCCAATTCGCCTACTGAAATCAACAGGTCTTGATCAGATTAACCTTGACGCTGCTTATGACGAGGTTCTGCGCTACAAATTACGCGGATAACCCCATTACGACGGATAACTTTACAGCTACCACAAATTTTCTTTACAGAAGCTTGTACTTTCATGATGAAACCTCTAAGTGCGCTTATCCCTTAGGATGAGCAGTCGTTTTTCTCATTAACGTTTGATTGTCATACTGGTGCGAGGTGAGATGTGCTTGAAGCTGAGCCATAAAGTCCATCACCACCACTACCACGATCAGCAACGATGTTCCGCCCAAGCTAAATGGAATACCAAAAGAGCTTTGCAGAATCATCGGCATTAAACAGATGACAGTGATGTATATCGCGCCGATAAAGGTCAAACGATTGAGAATATGATCTAAGTAACGAGCAGTTTGCTCACCTGGACGAATACCAGGCACGTAAGCTCCGCTGCGTTTCAAGTTCTCTGACACTTCTTTAGGACTAAATACCAGTGCTGTATAGAAGTAACAGAAAAAGATAATTAACGCACCAAAGAGCACCAAATACAACGGCTGACCAGGCGATAACACCAATGCCAAGTCTTGTAGACTACGCTTGATAATTCCTGCACTTGGATCCGAACTACCAACCCACTGACCTAAGCTCGCTGGGAACAAAAGTAAAGAGCTGGCAAAAATTGCCGGAATTACACCCGCCATATTAATTTTTAATGGCAAGTGCGTTTGCTGTGCAGTAAATACACGACGTCCCTGCTGCTTTTGAGCATAGTTCACCGGAATACGACGTTGCGCCTTCTCGATAAACACAATCGCTGCAAGTACAGCAATCGATAACAGACCAAAAATTGCTAATCCAATTAGACTAGACTGGCCATTATCAACTGAAGTTAGAGACTGCATAACTAAAGTCGGCAATCCTGCAACGATACCTGCGAAGATGATCATGGAAATACCATTGCCCACCCCACGCTCGGTAATCTGTTCACCCAGCCACATCAAGAACATGGTCCCCGCAACCAAAGAGGTTACCGCAGGAACATAAAAAGCCAGACCAGAGGTCAGGGTAATTCCCTGGCTGATCAGGCCAGCACACATACCAATTGCTTGCACAAGTGCAAGGAACAGCGTGCCTTGTCGTGTGTATTGGTTAATCTTACGTTTGCCCTGCTCGCCTTCTTTTTTCAAAGCTTCGAGCGATGGAACCACTGTAGACATTAACTGCACGATAATCGATGCAGAGATGTATGGCATGATCCCTAAAGCAAGAATCGACATTCGCTCTAATGCACCACCCGAAAACATGTTAAACAAACCAAGGATGGTACCTTGGTTTGCATTAAACAGATTTTCTAGTGCGGCATTATTAATCCCTGGTACTGGAATATGCGCTCCTAGTCGAAACACCAACAACGCACCAATGAGAAACATCATTCGACGAATAATTTCACGGTATTTCACATGAAATGGTTGGCCTTTCATCATGTTGACATGACCTGAAGAACTAGGAGTCATAGACACTGGGGATTACTCCTCGACTTTACCGCCAGCAGCTTCAACAGCAGCTTTAGCGCCTTTAGTCAATGCAACACCTTGTACAGTGAATGCACGAGTAATTTCACCAGAAAGTACGATACGAGCACGAGTCATGTCTTTACGTACAACGTTCGCAGCTTTTAAAGTTTCAAGAGACACGATGTCGCCTTCAACTTTAGCAAGCTCAGATAAACGTACTTCAGCAGTTTTCAAAGCCAATTGGCTAGTGAAACCGAATTTAGGCAAACGACGATAAAGTGCAGTTTGACCACCTTCGAAACCTGGACGAGTACCACCGCTCTTACGTGAGTTTTGACCTTTGATACCACGACCACCAGTCTTACCAACGCCAGAACCGATACCACGACCTAGACGAAGGTTGTCACGCTTAGCACCTTCTGCAGGTGCAATTGTATTTAAACGCAGAGTCATGGCTTATTCCTCTACACTAACCATATAGTAGACTTGGTTGATCATACCACGGTTAGAAGGCGTATCTTGCACTTCTACAGTATGACCAATACGACGCAGACCTAAACCTTTCAGGCTCAGCTTGTGATTTTTCAAGCGGTGCGATGCAGATTTAGTCTGGGTAACTTTAATCGTTTTCATGATTGATTACCCTTGAATTTGTTCTACTGTTAATCCACGTTTCGCAGCAACTTTCTCAGGAGAAGTCATATCACGCAAACCGTTAAAAGTCGCGTTTACTACGTTAGCAGCGTTTGTAGAGCCATAACATTTAGTTAATACATTACGTACGCCAACAGCTTCTAAAACTGCACGCATCGCGCCACCAGCAATTACACCAGTACCTTCAGAAGCAGGTTGCATGTAAACGCGGCTTGCACCGTGACGAGCATTGATAGGGTGCTGAACAGTACCATCAACAAGGTCAACAGTAATCATGTTACGACGAGCAGCTTCAAGTGCTTTAGAAATAGCAGCTGGAACTTCACGCGCTTTACCACGACCAAAACCTACGCGACCATTACCATCACCCACAACAGTTAATGCTGTGAAAGAGAAGATACGACCACCCTTAACAACTTTGGCTACACGATCAACGGCAACCAGCTTTTCAACAAGACCTTCGTTTTGTTCAACTTTAGCCATGATTAGAACTCCAAGCCGTTTTCACGGGCAGCATCAGCCAAGGCTTTGATACGACCATGATATTTGAAACCAGAACGGTCAAATGCAACTTTAGTAACACCAGCTGCTTTAGCGCGTTCTGCGATTAAAGCACCTACTTTTTGTGCTGCTTCAACGTTACCAGTAGTACCCGCACGTAAAGTAGCGTCTAGAGTAGAAGCTTGCGCTAATACTTTGCCACCATCTGCTGAGATAACTTGAGCATAGATGTGACGCGGAGTGCGGTTTACACACAAACGAGTCGCACCCAATGCACGGATGTGCAAGCGTGTGCTTTTCGCACGACGCAAACGGGATTGTTTCTTTTCGTTCATAAGAACCTCGCGCCTTATTTCTTCTTAGCTTCTTTACGAAGTACAACTTCGTCAGAATAACGAACACCTTTACCTTTATAAGGCTCTGGTGGACGGTAACCACGGATATCTGCAGCGACTTGACCTAGAACTGCTTTATCAGCAGATTTAAGTACGATTTCAGTTGCAGTTGGAGTTTCAGCAGTTACACCTTCAGGAAGCGTATAGTCGATCGGGTGAGAGAAACCAAGGTTAAGGTTAACAACGTTACCTTTAACCGCAGCTTTATAACCAACACCGATAAGTTGTAACTTACGTTCGAAACCTTCGCTTACACCTTTTACAAGGTTGTTAAGCACAGCGCGAGCAGTACCAGCTTGCATCCAAGCGTCTTTAGATTCAGCTTTAGGAGCAATAACTAGAGTACCGTCTTCCTGTTTTAGCTCGACCAGCGCATGCAGGTTGAAAGACAATGTACCTTTGCTGCCTTTCACTTCGACCTGCCGGCCGTTCTGAGTAACTGTTACACCGTTAGGTACAGTTACTGGGGCTTTAGCCACACGAGACATGAGGAATCACCTATTAAGAAACAAAAGCAATAACTTCACCACCAACGCCTGCAGCACGTGCAGCGCGATCAGTCATGATGCCTTTGCTTGTAGAAACAATTGCAATACCTAAACCTTGCTTAACGCTTGGAAGTGCATCTTTACCGCGATACTGACGTAGACCTGGACGGCTTACGCGTTTCACAGTTTCGATAACTGGCTTGCCTTCAAAATATTTTAAAGTCAAAGTAAGAGTTGCTTTGCCTTCAACTTCAGCAACTTCTACGTTTGAAATATAACCTTCTTGTTGAAGTACGTTAGCAATCGCAACTTTCAACTTAGAATTAGGCATAGAAACAGTTTGTTTCTTTGCCATTTGTGCGTTACGAACACGTGTTAGCATGTCGGCAACGGTATCTTGCATACTCATTTATAGTGCTCCTTACCAGCTTGCCTTAACAACGCCAGGTACATCACCTTGCATTACTTTATCGCGTACCATGTTACGGCTTAAGCCGAACTTACGGAAGTAACCATGAGGACGACCAGTTAAACCACAACGGTTACGTAGACGTACTGGAGATGCATTACGTGGTAATGCCTGTAATTTCATCATCGCATCGAAACGTTCTTCATCTGAAGCATTTACGTTTGCAATAATTGCTTTTAATTCAGCACGTTTTGCAGCGTATTTAGCAACAGTAGCTTCGCGTTTCAATTCGCGATTAATCATACTTTTCTTAGCCATTTCGACCTCTTATTTGAACGGGAAGCCGAATGCACGCATTAGCGCACGGCCTTCGTCATCGGTGCGAGCAGTCGTAGTGATGGTAATGTCCATACCACGAATACGGTCAATCTTGTCAAAATCGATCTCAGGGAACATGATCTGTTCTTTAAGACCCATTGAGTAGTTACCACGACCATCAAATGATTTCGCAGAGAAACCACGGAAGTCACGGATACGAGGAATCGCAATCGAGATCAGACGGTCTAAGAATTCGTACATACGTTCGCCGCGTAAAGTAACTTTACAACCAATCGGCCAACCATCACGGATTTTGAAACCAGCGATAGATTTACGAGCTAACGTAAGAACTGGTTTTTGACCAGCGATAGCTTGCATATCAGAAAGAGCACCATCAAGGAGTTTCTTGTCAGCAGAAGCTGCACCAACACCCATGTTGATAGTGATTTTAGTGATGCGAGGGATCTCCATCACATTCTTAATTCCCAATTGTTCTTTTAATTGAGCTTTAAGTTCGTCGTTGTAACGTGCTTTAAGTCTGGCCATTGCCTTTTTCAACCTATTACTTCGCTACCGCCACTGATTCACCATTAGATTTGAATACGCGAGTTTTCACGCCGTCAATCGTTTGGTAACCAACACGGTCAGCCTTTTGGGTTGTAGCATTAAAAATTGCCACGTTTGAAATGTGAAGCGAAGCTTCTTGAGTTACGATGCCGCCTTCAGCGCCAGTAACACGGTTCGGCTTTTGATGCTTCTTCACCAAGTTAAGGCCTTCAACCTTAACGCGGTCATTAGAAACAGACAGAACAGTACCCTGTTTGCCTTTTTCTTTACCTGCGATCACAATTACTTGATCGCCTTTTTTAATCTTAGCCATGATCGCCTCTTATAGAACTTCAGGAGCCAATGAAATAATTTTCATGAACTGTTCAGTACGAAGTTCACGAGTCACTGGTCCGAAAATACGAGTTGCAATCGGCGCTTTGTTGTTGTTCAAAATAACAGCAGCGTTATCGTCGAAACGAATAACTGAACCGTCTGGACGACGGATACCGAATTTTGTACGTACAACTACTGCATTCATCACGTCACCTTTTTTAACACGTGCGCGTGGAATTGCTTCTTTTACAGTAACTTTAATAATGTCGCCAACAGAAGCATAACGACGATGTGAACCACCAAGTACTTTAATACATTGTACGCGGCGAGCACCACTGTTGTCTGCTACGTCGAGCATAGTTTCGGTCTGAATCATTGCCCTACTCCAAAACCGAGCATCACCGGTCACAATTTCGAAAGGCTCAAAGAGTACTCGAAATTGACCGATGATGCAACAAGAACGTTAATTACTCAGCAGCTGCTTCAACAACTTCAACTAAAGTCCATGACTTAGTTTTAGACATTGGGCGGCTTTCTTTAATGGTTACAACGTCGCCAACTTTAGCTGTGTTGTTCTCATCATGAGCATGTAATTTTGTTGAACGGCGGATTGATTTGCCATACAACGGGTGTTGAACACGGCGTTCGATAAGAACAACGATAGATTTTTCCATCTTGTCGCTTACTACTTTGCCTGTTAACGTGCGGACTGTATTTTCACTCATTGTCCGTTCCCCTGTTTTTCGGTAAGGAGGGTCTTGATACGAGCAATAGTCTTGCGAGTCAATTGCACTTCGTGCGATTTACCCAATTGACCAGTTGCTTTCGCCATACGAAGACGGAATTGGTTTAGCTGTTGCTCATCAAGCAAAGCTGTCAACTCTTCTACCGACTTTTCACGTAGATCTTTAGTTTTCATTACATTACCGTCCGAGTCACGATAGTGGTTTTAAACGGAAGTTTAGCAGCAGCAAGCGTGAATGCTTCGCGAGCTAGGTCTTCGTTAACACCATCAATTTCGTACAAGACTTTACCTGGTTTGATTTGGCAAACCCAGTATTCCACAGAACCTTTACCTTTACCCATACGCACTTCAAGTGGTTTAGAAGTAATTGGCTTGTCCGGGAATACACGGATAAAGATTTTACCACCACGTTTAATACGACGGCTAATTGTACGACGCGCTGCTTCAATTTGACGTGCAGTCATTTGACCACGTTCAATTGATTTAAGTGCGATAGTACCAAAAGATACTGAGCTACCGCGGTGAGCTAGACCAGTGTTACGGCCTTTTTGCACCTTACGGAATTTAGTACGTTTAGGTTGCAACATGGATTATTCTCCTTTTTCAGCAGAACGATCATTGCGACGACCACGACGCTCTTGACCTTCACCACGACCGCGACCGCGTTTAGCTGGACGTTCTTCAGCTGGAGCTGGGTTCATGACTTGTTTCATGCCACCCAAGATCTCACCACGGAAGATCCAAACTTTAACACCAATCGTACCGTAAGTAGTCTCAGCACGCATAGTCGCGTAGTCGATATCTGCACGAAGAGTATGTAGAGGTACACGACCTTCACGATACCATTCAGTACGAGCAATCTCAGCACCACCTAAACGGCCTGAAACTTCTACTTTGATACCTTTCGCACCAGCACGCATAGTGTTTTGAACCGCACGCTTCATAGCACGACGGAACATTACACGTTTTTCCAGTTGAGAAGCGATAGCTTCAGCAACTAGACGCGCGTCTAAGTCTGGACGATCAATTTCGTTGATACTTACTTGCGCAGGAACACCCATAATAGATGTTAATTCGCGTTGTAATTTCTCAATGTCTTCGCCTTTTTTACCGATTACGATACCAGGACGAGCAGTGCTAATAGTTACTTTAGCAGCGCCTGTTGGACGTTCGATAAGAATATTGCTGATCATTGCATTCTTAAGTTTTTTAGTTAAAAACTCACGAACTTGCAAATCTTTAAGCAAGTATTCAGCGTATTGTTTCGGACTCGCATACCAGTTAGCGTTATGACGTTTCACAACACCTAGGCGGATACCGATTGGATGAACCTTCTGACCCATATCAAACCCCTACCTTAACGGTGATGTGACAAGTACGCTTAGTAATACGATCTGCACGGCCTTTAGCACGTGGCATAATACGTTTCAGGCTCATGCCTTCATCAACGTAGATCGTAGAAACTTTAAGGTCGTCTACATCTAAACTGTTATTATGTTCAGCGTTTGCAATTGCAGATTCCAACGCTTTCTTAACCAATACTGCAGCTTTTTTGTTGCTGAAGTTTAAGATGTTAAGAGCGTGCGCAACAGATTTGCCGCGGATAAGATCTGCAACCAAACGAGCTTTTTGTGCCGAGATAGCGGCACCGCGTAATTTAGCAGTTACTTCCATCATAGCACCTATTAACGTTTAGATTTCTTGTCAACACCGTGACCACGGTAGGTACGAGTCGGTGCAAATTCACCAAGCTTGTGTCCAACCATATGTTCAGAGATGATCACTGGAACATGGTTACGGCCATTGTGTACAGAAATTGTTAAACCAACAAAATCCGGGAGGATCATCGAACGACGCGACCAAGTTTTGATCGGCTTACGGTTATTAGCCGCGATAGCCGCTTCAACCTTAGCGAACAAGTGCGCATCGACGAATGGGCCTTTTTTCAGAGAACGAGGCATTGTCAGATTCCTTTACTTGTTACTTAACGCGACGGTCGCGAATAATCATCTTAGTCGTACGCTTGTTGGTACGTGTTTTGTACCCTTTAGCTTTTTGACCCCATGGGCTTACAGGTTGAATACCTTTGTTACGCCCTTCACCACCACCGTGTGGGTGATCAACTGGGTTCATCGCCATACCACGAACGGTAGGACGAACACCACGCCAGCGTGATGCACCAGCTTTACCAAGTGAGCGAAGGTTGCTTTCTGAGTTAGATACTTCACCTAACACAGCGCGGCATTCAACATGAATTTTACGCATCTCGCCTGAACGAAGACGAACGATAGCGTAAGAACCGTCACGACCCAACAACTGAACAGAAGTACCAGCTGAACGAGCTAACTGCGCGCCTTTACCGATTTTAAGTTCGATGTTGTGAAGAGTAGAACCGATAGGCATGTTACGAAGTGGCAAGCAGTTACCTGGACGGATTGGAGCATCGTTACCAGATTGAACTGAATCACCAGCGCGTAAACCTTTAGGCGCGATGATGTAGCGACGTTCACCGTCAGCATACTTCAACAACGCAATGTGCGCAGTACGGTTTGGATCGTATTCAATACGCTCAACTACAGCTGGGATGCCGTCTTTGTTACGTTTGAAGTCGATTAAACGGTAGTGTTGTTTGTGACCGCCACCAACGTGACGAGTCGTAATGTGACCGTTGTTATTACGGCCGCCAGTACGTTTTTTAGCTTCAACTAGTGGAGCATAAGGCGCGCCTTTGTGAAGGTGATCATGAACCACTTTCTCTACAAAGCGACGTCCTGGAGACGTTGGCTTACATTTTTGAATAGGCATAGTTTTCGTCCTTATTCCGCTGCGCTTTCAGCGGCATCGCCCAAGTCAGCCATTTCAACATCTTGGCCAGCTTTCAGGGTGACGTATGCTTTTTTAACATCAGAACGACGTCCTAATGTTTTACCAAAGCGTTTAGTTTTACCTTTAGTGATCGTAGTGTTAACTTTAACAACTTCTACACCAAACAATTGTTCAACTGCTTTTTTGATTTCAAGTTTGTTTGCATCGAGTGCAACTTTGAATACTTGAACACCAGCAGTTTCACCTAAAACTTGTGCTTTTTCTGAGAAAACAGGTCCTTGAAGGACTTGATATAAACGTTCGTTGTTCATCCGAGTTCTACCTCAATTTTCTTAGCAGCAGCTACAGACATAACAACTTTATCGAACGCGATCAAGCTAACAGGATCGATTGCAGTCGCATCAACCACATCAACGTGTGGAAGGTTACGAGCAGCTAGATACAAGTTCTCATCAACAGCATCAGTAACGATCAATGCACGAGTAGCATTCAAGTCGTTAAGTTTTGCAAGCAATTCTTTAGTTTTTGGAGCTGCAACAGCAAACTCTTCAACTAGAACTAAGCGATCTTGACGAACAAGTTCAGCCAGGATGCATTGCATAGCACCGCGGTACATTTTACGGTTTACTTTTTGAGACCAGTCTTGTGGACGAGCAGCAAAAGTTTTACCACCGCCAACCCAGATTGGGCTACGAATAGAACCAGCACGAGCGCGGCCAGTACCTTTTTGACGGAATGGTTTTTTACCACCGCCAGAAACGTCTGCACGTGATTTCTGAGCTTTAGAACCTTGACGACCACCAGCTAAGTAAGCTGTAACAACTTGGTGTACAAGAGCTTCATTAAATTCACGACCGAACGCAACTTCTGATAATTCAACAGCAGAGCCGGAAACAGTATTTAAATTCACGTTATTTCCCCTCAGGCCTTGATCGTAGGACGAACAGTTACGTCGCCACCAGTAGCGCCAGGAATCGCACCTTTAACTACTAGAACTGAACGTTCTGCGTCGATAGATACAATTTCAAGACCCTGTACAGTTACGCGTTCAGCACCTAAATGGCCAGCCATTTTTTTGCCTTTGAACACGCGACCAGGAGTCTGGTTTTGACCTGTAGAACCTAGAACACGGTGAGAAACAGAGTTACCGTGAGTAGCGTCTTGAGTACGGAAGTTCCAACGCTTAACACCACCTTGGAAACCTTTACCTTTAGACTGACCAGTTACGTCAACAATTTGACCCACTGTGAACAGATCTACACCGATAGTAGCGCCAACTTCACGACCTTCAAGCTCAGCTTCTGAAACGCGGAATTCTTGAACCAGACGACCAGCAGCAACACCAGCTTTCGCGAAGTGACCTTTCTGAGCGTTAGTTACGCGAGATTCGCGACGTTCACCAGTAGTGATTTGAATCGCTTGATAACCATCAGTTTCAAGCGTTTTGATTTGAGTGATGCGGTTAGGATCAACCTCAATCACTGTAACAGGCACAGAAACACCAGCATCTGTAAAGATACGTGTCATACCGCACTTGCGACCGACTAAACCAATAGCCATGTGCATAAACCTCTAAAAAAGCGGCCTAATTAACTTAGAGCGTTAATTAACCCGAAAGCCTTAACCCAATGCGATCTGAACATCAACACCAGCTGCAAGATCTAACTTCATCAATGCATCTACAGTTTTGTCTGTAGGTTGAACGATGTCGATCAAACGTTTGTAAGTGCGGATCTCGTATTGGTCACGCGCATCTTTGTTAACGTGTGGTGATGTTAAAACGTTAAAACGTTCAATGCGTGTAGGCATTGGAATTGGACCACAAACTTGTGCGCCAGTACGTTTTGCTGTTTCTACGATTTCTTGAGCTGATTGATCAATAAGACGGTGATCAAAAGACTTAAGACGGATACGAATTCTCTGGTTAGACATACCAGTTAACTCCAAGCCAAATATATAAAGAATCACTCTTGACGCATCTCACCCCACTATTTTAAGGCAAGTGTCAAGAGCAGTGAAATATCACTAAGGTCGTGATCGATGCCACGACTGTAACGATAGTTAACTACTTTCTTCGCAGTTAACCCCCTTCCTCTCGAAGGGTCGCTTATTATAGCCATTGTTTATTGCATAAGCAAATCCCTTTTACGGTTTTTCTTGCTGTATTTCAATTTATTCGGGAAATCAATTGTTTATTTTTTACTCACTAGGCTGTTTTTTCCAAAACATACTGAATAGCTTGATTTAGTATTTGATTTCCTTGGATAAAATTATTTTTGGTTGTTCTTTTCAGTTGTTGTATGTCCTGTACATATTTTCCAGAAAATTGTGAAATTTCTTCTTCATTTTCCAAAAACAGCTTTAAAGTTTCCGGGGTGATTTCCGGATGAAACTGGAACCCCAAGACATTCTTGCCGAGTTGATACATCTGATTACGACAGGCTTCATTTTCTGCCAGATGAATCGCTCCTTTAGGCAGTTCAAAGGTTTCACTATGCCACTGCATAATTTCAAACTGTTCAGGTAAAATAAAACAATCCTCGGGTACATGCGCGACTTTGCGTACCGTGGTCCAGCCTAACTCCTGCTCCTGGTTACGGCTGACGGCCGCACCCAAGGCATTGGCAATCAGCTGCCCACCTAAACATAGGCCAATCGCCGGTTTGCCTTGAGAAAGATAACGGCGTAACCAGCGTTTTTCGATCTTGAGCCATGGATAATTTGCCTCATCATTGACACTCATGGTGCCTCCCATGATGATCAGCAAATCAACTTCATCGACTGATGGCAAAGCTTCAATATCCAGTGGACGATCGACGGGTAAAGCAAAGAATTCAGTCGCAGTAATTTGCGCCTGATGCTGCTTTAAAAAATCAATACAACTACCAAAACCCTCGCCAGCAATATGCTGAAAATAATGTACTTTTAACTGCGACTTCATGCGCCTAAACCTTTTGTTGTAGCTCTCTGATTTTAGGTTTTGCAAAAATGAAGCCAACTTTTTAGCAATGTCATTTTTTTCAACATTTCACAACATAACTGGCAGCAATAATGAGATTCTCTTAAGCTAAAGCAATATTTGATTACATTTAAGAGCATTCACGTGAAAAAAAATCCTCAAACAGCGCTGATTCATGCACCACGAAAGGCCCCGCAATATATTTCCAGTATTCAACCTCCCCTGTTTCGTGCATCCACCATCATCTTTAACAATACTGATGCCCTATTTAATCGCCACTGGACTGATGACTATGACTATAGCTATGGCACGCATGGTACACCGACGACATTTACCTTAGGCGATAGCATAGCCCAGATCGAAGGCGGTCAATATTGCTTGCTGGCACCGAGTGGTTTATCCGCGATTAATCTCGTGAATTCTTGTTTTTTAAGCCAAGGCGATGAAGTGTGGGTTGCAGATAATATCTATGGTCCAAACATGGAACATTTACGTAATTTGGAAAACCGCTATGGTATTCAGGTCAAAGTCTATAATGCGATAGATGCGGATACTTTTCAGCCCTCGGAAAAAGCCAAACTACTTTGGCTTGAAGCGGCGGGTTCCGTGACTTTAGAATTTCCCGATTTAAGTCGCTTGGTCAAGAAAGCTCAAGCTAACAACATTCTCACTGCGCTGGATAATACCTGGGGTGCAGGTCTTGCCTTTAATGCTTTTGATTTCGGCAATGAACACTTAAGTGTCGATATGACCGTGCATGCCCTGACTAAATATCCAAGTGGTGGCGGTGATATCCTGATGGGTTCAGTGGTTACCCGCGATAAAGAATTACATCACAAATTGTTCCGTGCCCATGCCATTCAGGGTATTTCAGTATCAGGTGATGATGTCGCTCAGGTACAACGAAGTCTGGCATCGATGCAACTCCGATATGAACATCAATCACAAAGCTGCTTAACTTTATTAGACTGGCTCAAACAGCAACCAGAATTTGTTCAGGTCTTACATCCGGCTGATACTGACAATGCTGGCCATAAAAACTGGAAAGAAATTTGCAAGCAAGGACACAGTGCCGGACTGGTCAGCGTGATTTTTGACAATAACTACAAGTTGCAAGATATTCGCAATTTCTGTGACAGCTTAAAACTGTTTAAGCTTGGCTTTAGCTGGGGTGGTCCTGTCAGTCTGGTCATGCTATATAACTTAAAAGAAATGCGTGTGCTTGAACATTCACATTTGAAGGAGGGTTTTCTGGTTCGTTTCTGTATTGGTCTGGAACATCCGGAAGATCTAATTGAAGATATTCAGCATGCACTACAAGAAATGAAAAAACTTAAAAATGAATAAATAACAACAGGAAAATTTATGGGTACACCAATCATTATTGCAAAAAAAACCAGTGATACTACGCAAGATATTGTACTGCACTCACAGCTTGCCAACCGTCACGGACTGATTGCCGGCGCGACCGGAACCGGCAAAACGGTAACCTTGAAAGTTTTGGCAGAAAACTTTTCTCACATTGGTGTACCCGTGTTCCTTGCCGATGCCAAAGGCGATGTTTCCAGCCTGGCCAAGCCAGGCGAAAGTAATCCTAAGTTTGATGAACGTATTAAAAGTCTGAATATTGATTCGATTCCTTTTGAAGCTTCGCCGGTCGTATTCTGGGATCTGTTTGGTGAACAAGGCCATCCGGTCCGTACTACGATTTCTGAAATTGGGCCACTCTTGCTTGCCCGCATCCTGAACCTGAATGACACGCAAGAAGGCGTTCTCTCGGCAGTCTTCCGAATTGCCGACGATCAGGGCTTGTTACTGATCGATTTTAAAGACCTGAAAGCCATGCTGAGTTATGTCAGCGAACATGCTGCAGACTTTAAAGCGGAATATGGCAATCTCTCCCCCGCCAGCCTCGGTGCGATTCAACGCAATTTATTGGCGCTTGCAGATCAAGGCGGGGATAAATTCTTTGGCGAGCCAGCACTCGACCTGATGGATTTCCTGCAAACGGATAGCCAAGGCCGCGGCAATATCAATTTGCTGGCTGCCGACAAGCTGATGAATACACCGAAGTTGTACGCCACTTTCCTGCTATGGATGCTGTCAGAGTTATTTGAACAGTTACCAGAAGTGGGTGATCTGGACAAACCGAAACTGGTGTTCTTCTTTGATGAAGCCCACCTATTCTTTGATAATGCCAGCCCCGCCCTGCAGGAAAAGATTGAACAGGTCGTGCGTCTGATCCGCTCCAAAGGTGTGGGGATTTATTTTGTCACCCAGAATCCACTCGACTTACCTGAAAGCGTATTAGGACAACTCGGCAACCGTATTCAGCATGCCTTACGCGCTTTCACACCTAAAGACCAGAAGGCAGTCAAAACGGCAGCAGATACCTTCCGTGCCAATCCAGAATTTAAAGTGCAGGAAGCGATTACTGAACTTGCTGTGGGTGAAGCGCTGATTAGCTGTCTGGATGAAAAAGGGACTCCACAGATTGTGGAACGTGGCTGGATCATGCCCCCACATTCTTCTTTTAGCTCAATTACACTAGAAGAACGTAAGGCACTGATGCAACAAAGCATTGTCGCTGGTATTTATGAGCAGGAAGTTGACCGTGACAGTGCACATGAGATGCTGCAGCAAAAAGTACTGGAACGTCAGCAGCAGATTCAAGCCGCGGAACTTGCCAAGCAGCAAGCCAAGGAACAGGAACGTTTGGCACGTGAACAGCAAAAAGAAGCTGAACGTGCAGTCAAGCAACGTGAAAAACTCACACAGGATATTGTAGGTACCTTTGCCAAAAGTGCAGCACGTAGTCTAGGTGGTAGTACCGGACAGAAAATTGTGCGTGGTCTATTAGGTTCCCTCTTCGGGCGCAAATAACCTTCCTTTCTCCGATCGAAAACATCATTTTTATGGGATATTTTTATATCCCATAATTTTTTTATGGTTTTATGCTTTTACTATATTGTAAAAGCACTTTATAAGATGTATTTTAAATACATCTTATAAATAACAGCCATGAGAGATCAGCTATGACTCCACAGCAAATTGACCTTGTAAAAGCCACTGTTCCTGTACTTCGTGAAAATGGGGTTGCCCTGACCGGTTATTTCTATAACCGCATGCTAGGCAATAATCCTGATTTGAAAGAAACCTTTAACATGGGACATCAACGCAGTGGAGCTCAAGCACAAGCCTTGGCAGGTGCGGTTCTGGCTTATGCTGAAAATATCGAAGATCCATCTGTGCTGTTACCCGTGGTTGAGCTGATCGCACACAAGCACGTGAGCTTAAACATTAAGGCACCGGACTACGGTATTGTTGGGGAAAACCTTTTACATTCGATCAGTGAAGTGCTGAACATTTCGATGGATGATCCACTGATTGATGCTTGGGCTGCAGCGTACGGTCAACTGGCGGATCTGTTCATTGCCACTGAAAAAGCGATCTATGATCAGCATGAACAGACTAAAGGCAGCTGGTTAGGCTGGCGCAACTTCAAGATTGCCAAGAAAGTCGTGGAAAGTGACGAAATCACTTCTTTCTACCTGGCTCCAGTCGACGGCGGTCCATTACCAAAATATGAAGCCGGCCAATACATTTCAGTACGTGTATTTGTACCTGAGCTGAACCTGAGACAGCCACGCCAATACACCCTGTCAACTTGCCCACAAGCGGATTACCTGCGTATTTCCGTGAAACGTGAAGATCAGAAAGGCGACATGGTTCCAGGCTGGGTATCGAATACTTTACATAGCCTTCCAGAAGGTTCAGAAATTGAAGTCTCTGCACCAACAGGTAACTTCTACCTGATCGATCCGAACAAACGTAATGTGTTTATCAGTGGCGGTGTAGGCCTGACTCCAATGGTGGCCATGCTAAACCAGCTGGTGACTCTGGACATGCCACAACCTGTGACTTTCATCCATGCCTGCCGTAGCAAACAGGTTCATGCGATGAAACAGCATATTCATGACCTGAAAGCCAAATATCCACGTTTAAGCACAATGACTGCTTATGAATTCCCGCACCCAAGCGATAAACTGGGCGAGGATTATGATGTTGCCGGTCGACTGGACTTAAGCACTGTAGATAGCGCATTATTACCAGCCAATGCAGACTACTATCTCTGTGGCCCAATGCCATTTATGGCTGAACAGCAAAAGGCGCTTGTCGCTCGCGGAATTCCTGCTGAGAACATTCATAGCGAAGCCTTTGGCACAGGTGGTGTACGCCACTAACTGCTTCTTCAGCTTAAAATAAAAACAGAGGGTTAGTCTGGTATGCTAGACTAACCCTAATTTTTTTCATCAAAAACATCAGTATTATCATGCAACTGAATAAATTTACTGACTATGCGCTGCGCATACTGATGTATGTTGCACAACCCCGCGATCTGCCTTATACGATTGCCGAGCTGGCGGAGCGCTTACAGATTTCACAGAACCATGCCATGAAAATTGCCTACTTTATGGCGAAACAGGACTGGCTCATTACCTCTCGCGGTAAAGGCGGTGGAATCCGTCTTAATCCGGCTGCCCTGAAAGTTCAGCTAGGACAGATTGTGCGTATTCTGCAACGTGACAACCAGATTGTGGAATGTAATGATCCACCCTGTGTATTACGTACCAATTGCGGATTAAAAGGCATTCTGGATCAGGCTGTGGAGCAGTTCTACACCAGTCTGGATCAATATATTCTGGGTGATGTCGTTGAACCGACCAAGGAACATTTTAGTATCCAGTCACCAATTAGCCTGATCAATCTCTAATACCCTTATTCTATTGGGCAATTCTAAAGTTCGCTTGCCCGCCCGACTTCCTTTATAATAGCTTCTTGTATAATTAGTCATTGAAGTTGAGCCATGCATCACAGCAGAGGAAAGTCGAAAAACAGTAAGGCATCAAATGCCCCAAAGCAAAAGATCAGCTATGAAAAAAAGGTCGATCCAGCCATTACTGAATATTCGGTACAAGCCCTCAACTGGTTACGCAAAGCTGAGTTCCTGATGAGTGCACCCAAGCTCAGCTTGTGTGTAGAAGATACCGGTTATGAGGTGGCTTTTGCTGGCCGTTCCAATGCGGGTAAATCGAGTGCCATCAATGCCCTGACCAATCAGAAACAGTTGGCCCGTGCGTCCAAAAAACCAGGCCGTACCCAGATGATCAACTTCTTTAGCCTTGGCAATCCGGATCAGCGTCTGGTCGATTTACCGGGTTATGGCTATGCAGCGGTCCCAGAAGCCATGAAAATTGTCTGGCAGAAAGAACTGGAAAACTATCTGATTCACCGCAAGAGCCTGCAAGGTCTGGTGTTGCTGATGGATATCCGTCATCCGCTACAACACTTTGATGTGATGATGCTGGAATGGGCGTATTCACGTAAATTATTCGTACATGTGCTGCTGACCAAAGCCGACAAGCTGAACCGTGGCCCTGCTTCGAAAGCGCTACAAGAAGTGAAAGCCAAACTGAAAAAGATGAAGCTGGATTTCTCGATTCAACTGTTTTCTTCTCTAAACAAGCAAGGTCTGGAAGAACTGGCCAGTGTGATGGGCGGGCGTTTGAACTTCACTTTGAATCAAGCACCTGAATTTGATCTGGACAGCATTCCTGAAGCTTCAATGCATGATTTAAACGAAGCTGATGAACCAATTGAATTATTAGAAGATGAAGATGAGACCAACAGCGCTCATGAAGTCAGTGCCAGTGAACTGAATGATCTGGACGCGCCTGTGGAAGTCGATCCAACAAAGATTGTCGAACAGGATCCACAAAAATAAGCCGAATGTGTTTCATCGGATAAAAGAATGTCCCGTATTGCCTGCTGCAATTCGGGATATTTTTTTCATACTGTCTTGATCAAGCAGTGATGGATTCACACCATGTCTTTACTTTCGCGCTTCAAAACAACAAGAATTGGCTCTTCCATTTCCTATTTTATCCAGCCTCGCAAAGTCAGCTTTGAATGGCAAGACACTCCAGTCGACTGGATTCCTGATCAGCCCTTTGCCAGTTACTTCGTCAATGAAATTAACAATATTCTGCCCGCGGGTGAATTCTGGTTCTGCCGTTTATATAACAAAGTCCTCCCCCAGATCACTGACGAAAAATTAAAGCATGATGTGCAGGCATTTATCCGTCAGGAAGCCATGCATGCCCAAGCGCATAATTCGGCCAATAAAGAATATTTATCTGAACGTCAGATTGATATCCAGCGCAATCTGCACATCATGCATTTCCTATTTAACAAGCTGCTCGCCGATCAGCCATTCGGTCTCAAAATTCCTAAAATCTTAGAACACCAATGGGATCTGTTCCGTCTCGGTATTATTGCAACAGTAGAACATATGACCTGTGTCCTGGGTAAATACGCACTCTACAATACTGAATGGGAACGTCTGGGTGCTGATCCGAATATGCTGGATCTGGTGAAATGGCATGGTGCTGAAGAAATCGAGCATCGTAGTGTGGCTTTTGATTTATATCGTCACCTGGGCGGCGGCTATATTGCCCGTTATTATCTAAGTGTGGTGGTCATTATTGGTGTAATTGGCCTTTGGGTGGATGGTGCTGCACATCTGTTATCGCAGGATTCACGTTTCAAGCAGTATAAGCCAGCCGTATATAAACCCTGGATCTGGAAAGAATGGTTGCGTATTTCCCAGTCAGATAACCGCCTTCTGCCTAACCCGCTGTGGTTAGTATCCCAACAGCTCGGTTATTTAATGCCTTGGTATGATCCGGTGCATGAAGGCAGTACCGATGATGCGCTGCATTATCTCAACCATTCACAGGCAGCCAAACGCGCTACTCTCAAAGTCGCTTAAGCTTGCCTGTTATTACAATTTCTAACAGCAGGGATCGCTTCCCTGCTTTTTATTTATCCTAAGATAGAAATATAACAATCATAATCAGGAGGGACTTATGCAAGCACGGATTTCTGTGATTACCCTCGGTGTGCTCGATCTGGAAGCTTCATTACGCTTTTACCGTGATGGACTGGGTTTTCCCAGTGAAGGAATTATGGGTGAAGAGTTTGAATATGGCGCGGTGGCTTTTATTCAATTACAACCTGGTCTTAAGCTTGCCTTATGGCCACAGCGTAGTATCCAGCAAGATACCGGTCTGGAGCCAAGCCCAATCTGTCCGACGCAAATGACTCTGGGGCATAATGTCTATAATCCCTTAGAAGTCGACCAGGCAATGGCACAGGCTGAACGTGCCGGCGCTAAAATTATTAAACCTGCACACACGACTTTTTATGGCGGATATGCAGGTTATTTTCAGGATCCCAATGGTCATCTCTGGGAAATTGTCTGGAATCCGGACTTAGATAAAGCTGAATTAGACAAAGATTAAACCGGCACTTCAGGCTCGCGGGTATGTCGATCTACCACCACACTAATCATCATATCGCCCTGCACGTTTACTACTGTACGTACGGTATCCAGCAGACGGTCAATCGGAAGTAGAATCGCAATCGCTTCAGCAGGTAAACCCACTGATTGCAGTACCATGATCATGGTGACCATGCCGGCGCTTGGAATGCCCGGTGCACCTAATGACGCAATCATTGCCGTGGCACAAACCACCAGCTGCTGACCTAAGGTTAAATCCAGCCCCATCAGATTGGCAATAAACAAAGCTGCTGCAGCTTCATAAAGTGCCGTTCCATCCATATTCAGCTGCGTGCCAAGAGGAATCACAAAACCGGCTGTTTGCGGACGTACGCCCAGGTTCTCCTGCGCGCATTTTAAAGAAATCGGCATGGTTGCCGAACTGGAGCTGGTGGCAAAGGCAGTAATTAATGCACTACGGGTGCCTTTAAAAAAGGTCAGCGGATTCATTTTTCCGAAGATCCATAGCAATAACGGCAACACCACTATTCCGTGGAAAATCGTAGTGCCTGTCACCACTGCCGCAAACTCGGCCAGACGGCTCAGCACTGAAATATCTTCAGTGGCAATTAACTTGGCGAGTAATGCAAAAATCCCAATCGGTGCCAGTTTCATGATCCAGCCAATCATCAACATCATGATGTCAAAAAACTGGTGACTCAGCTTACGCACAGTACGGAAGCTGTCTCCACCTGCGACCAGCGCCACACCGATAAACAGAGCAAAAATCACAACGGCCAAAACATTGCCATCAGCAAAGGCCTTAAAGGGATTGATCAGGGTATTCTGAATAAAATTAGTAAAGAAAGACGACGGCGTTAAAGTATCAGGAGTCTGATGCTGAGCCATAGCATCCTGAAACATCACCACATCCACACCTCTCCCCACATTAAACAGATGCGCACAGGTTAGCCCTAAAATCAGTGCCAATGAGGTGGTGGTCACACAGCACAGCAAAGTAATTTTCCAGGTTCGACTCAGCTGCCCCCCCGCCTGCAGATTAGAGACCCCAACCACAATTGAGGTAAAAATCAGGGGAATCAAAATCATTTTCAGCAGGCCAATAAAAAGGCTGCTGGCAATTCCAATCCCGTACAGGCCGACATCAAAAAATGTGCTTTGCGGAAATAAAGTCAGTAAAAATCCAAACAGTACCCCCAATACGGCGGCAATTAAAATCTGCGTATTTAAGCTCATTTCACATGCATTTTTAATATTGATCTTAAGGGCACTATGCCATGCAAGTGCTGGAGAATCGAGTAATTTTTTATAAAGAGCCGTGCTTAAAAATGTATAAAGCCGGATCTGGGATCCGGCTTTATTTAAATTAAAAGTATGCTTTACTGGGTTTCAATTTCACGTAAACGGATCAGGCCTTCTTGTGTGGTACTGCAGACCAGCTCACCATTTTGCCACATGCGGCCAAAGTTCAGACCACGTGAACTGGCACTTTGAGTAGCATCCATGTCGTATAACATCCATTCATCTACCCGGAATGGTTTATGGAAATACATGGCATGATCAATACTGGCACATTGCAAGCTTGGAGACAGATAACTTAAACCATGCGGACGCAGCGCTGTGGTCATTAGGGTAAAGTCCGAATAGAAAGCAGCAATCGCCTGATGCAAGGAAATTTCATCCACTTCTGTAGCGATCTTTCCATGAGTACGGATATAGTGCGCATAATTTGGCGCTTCCGGTTGCGGCTGGAATGGATTCACTGGCATTACAGGGCGAATTTCGACATGACGGTCACGCATGAAAGAAGCACGCACATTTTCCGGAATAAATTCAATAATCTGCCGGGTGAGCTCTGCTTCATTTTTCAGGCTTTCTGCTGGTGGATACTCAGGTTCTGAAATCTGATAGTTCAGACCTTCTTCCTGATGCGCAAAGGAAACCATACACATGAAGATAGTACGGCCATGCTGAATGGCACGAACCTGACGGCTGACGAAACTTTTGCCATCACGGATACGGTCCACTTCATAAATGATCGGTGCATTGACATCGCCACCAAACAGGAAATAGGCATGCAATGAATGTGCAGGACGATCTGTGGTATAAGACGCAGCACGCAGGGCCTGTCCCAGAACCTGCCCACCAAATACGCGCTTGCCTACCAGATTACGGCTAATTCCCCGGAAAATATTTTCTTCTAACTTTTCTAAACTGAGCAGCTCGACCAGTTCCTGTGTTAAGGCATTCATAAGCAACCTGTGTGATATTGGCAAGATCCAGAAGTGTAGAAATAAATCTATACAATTTATTCTGAATATTCTGCCATAAAATCCAAGCAATCTTCTAAAGATTGATTGACTGTTCTGTCAACTGATCTTGCAACTTACTAGGAAAAACATCTGCTTTCGCGCTAAAATTGAACCACTTCGATTGAATTTGTCAGAAAATGACATATTGTTTGTTTTTATAATCAATCAAAATAAATTCCCTCAGAAATTCTGTAGTTTTGGTCAGTAAAATTAGGAGTAACTATGTCCAAGAGTGGCTTTGGTCAAATGTATCGCAAGCTTTCAAGTAAGCTACTTGATCTTGTGGTCACCCCGCATGTTCTTGGGGAAGTACCAAGTGAAGTGACAACTCCTACTGCTGACCAAACTCCGGCAGCACAGCAGAAAATCGTCTGCTATATCTTGCAGAATCATTCACGCAGTAATGCATTGGTGGTCGATGCGGAAACTCGCCGTTTAAACATGCCGCCCGCGCTTGACCCTCTACAGATTGGTGACAGCAAGGAAAAGGCTTCGGTGCTGTTCCTGCAGCATCATGATGAGAATAATCTGCTTAGCTCACCACCACATGCTTTTCCTCCACGCCTGTTACGCCTGATTGAAGTCCTAGAAAAAAATCCCGAACTGGATGTGGAACTGGTACCGGTGACTGTACTTTGGGGCCGTGATCCTGAAAAAGAAGATTCTTGGTTCAAGCTTTTATTTACCGATACTTGGTCTACGCCAAGCCGGGTCAAACAGCTGGTCAATATCGGTCTGCATGGTCGCCAGTCTTATCTGGAGTTTCATGAGCCACAATCTTTGCGCGCCCTCATGGAATTTGCCAAAGAAACTTATCCAAATTCAGCGCCAGCGACCTATATTGTCAGCCGTCTGAATGACTATTTGGATGCACAGCGTGAAGTGATCCTCGGCCCTGACCTGTCAGATCGCCGTAATGTGATGCATGGCCTGATTAAATCTCCGGATGTACAGGCGGCTATTCGTAATGAAAGCATCCGCAGCAAAATCAGTATGCTGGAAGCAGAACGTCGTGCGATTGGCTATCTGAATGAAATTGTATCGGACTACTCTCACTCTACCGTACGTTTCGCCGATAAAGCCCTGACCCGTTTATGGACCCAGCTCTATGACGGCGTGGAAGTACATAATTTCAGTACCGTGCGTGAACTGGCCAAAGATTATGAAATTGTCTATACGCCATGTCACCGCAGTCATATCGACTATTTATTATTGTCTTATGTGATTTATCGTCGTGGTCTGATGGTGCCTTATATTGCGGCAGGCGATAACCTGAACATGCCATTTGTGGGTCAGATCTTACGGGGTGGTGGTGCTTTCTTTATCCGTCGTACCTTCCGCGGTAATGCACTCTATACCACCGTATTTAAAGAATATCTGTATAGCGTGCTGTCGCGTAATACTCCACTGGAATACTTTATCGAAGGTGGCCGTTCACGTACTGGTCGTCTGCTGCCACCAAAAACCGGCATGCTGGCGATGACCGTACATGGTCATTTACGTGGCAAAGCTAAGCCAATTGTCTTTGTTCCGACTTATATCGGCTATGAACGCCTGATGGAAGGTGGTACTTATGTCGGTGAGATGAATGGCAAGCCGAAAGAAGCAGAATCTATTTTTGGCATCCTGAAAACCTTGCGCAAAATTGAACGTATTTTTGGCAAGGTCCATCTGAATTTCGGTGAACCGGTATTTCTGGATGACATCCTGAAACAGCATGGTGCAGAACATATCAAAATTGAAAAGAATGATGATCCGATTCCGCAGCCAGTATCCGATGCAGTCAACAGTTCTGCCCAAGCCATTCTGGAAAATATCAACCGTGCAGTCGTGGTGAATCCGGTTTCACTGCTGTCACTTATTTTATTGGCAACACCGAAACATACGCTGGACGAAGAAATCTGTATCAAGCAGCTGGATACCTACCGTAATCTGCTGGTGGCTTTACCTTATGATGAGCGTATGCAAATTACCTCACTTTCAGGTAAAGAGATTATTGCCTATGCAATGAAGCTCAAGCTGATTAAACGGGTGAAACACGTTCTGGGCGATATCATTGCCATTGAAGATAATCAGGCCGTATTGCTGACTTATTTCCGTAATAACATCGTGCATAGCTTTGTATTGCCGTCCCTGATTGCGGCACTGGTAGAACACAATGGCATGATTCGCCGTGAAGATGCGATCAACGCTAGCAGTACACTCTATCCATTCCTGAAAGCTGAGCTATTCCTGAAATGGAAAGAAGACGAAATTCAGCAACATGTTGATGCTTATATCGATGCTTTACTTACAACCAATCTGATCAGTGCAGATGGTGAAAATCTGGTAGCGCCAGCACCGAATACTGAAGCGCATCACCAGCTTGAAGTTCTGGCTGCTCCAGTGACCCAAAGTCTGGAACGTTACTATATGACACTGGCTTTGATCACTCAGCGTGGGCCAGGCAATATTTCAACCCGTCAGGTAGAAGAACTGAGTCATCTGGTGGGGCAACGTCTTTCTGTACTGTATGAATTCAACTCACCAGAATTCTTTGACAAAGCCTTATTCCAAAGCTTTATTAAGGTTCTGACGCAAAAAGGCTATATTTGTACCAACGAAGACAATGCCATTGTCTATGATGAGCAGCTGACCAATGTTGCGCAGTATGCAGATCTGGTACTGGATGAAGTGAAGCTGCAAATGCTGCATCACATCACCTCCTTTACCGATGAAGAGTTGAAAGAAGCACTAGAAGCGGTTGCGGCTGAACAAGCCAAGAAACGTGCGAAACGCAAGAAAAAGTAAAGTTTACTTAAAGAAAAAGAGAGGTTTTGGCCATTGCTGTCCCACAATTTTTCACAAGAGGAAGCTCATTTGAGCTTCCTCTTGTTTTATGGGTATTTTATCGGATGAAAATAAAGCTTTTAAAGTTCTTCTTTCAAACAAATTCACTTGAATTATT
>NZ_JBHDVN010000027.1:0-35942 GCF_046635365.1 Acinetobacter sp. NIOH-H-8 | reverse complement strand
TCTGACTTAAATTTCGCTCAAATAAACTTCGAGTAATTTAAACCAATCAATCAATGAAAATAATTTCGATCAATCAACCAGTAAAAATCCACACAAGTTGTTCTTCATAATCTCTTAATGATCTTCTCAATGCTTCGTCAGCATCAAGCTAGGTCGGCTATATTACTCTCTATCTCTAGAAAGTCAACCAGTAATGAAAATTATTTTTAAACTTTCTTTCTAAAACCCAACTCAACCATTTCATGCTAAGTTACTGTTTTATCAGAAGTTTTAATCTTCATCACCGCCGATGGATGTGCATTATAGACCAATCCCAAACAAGCGCAACCCCTATTTTTAAGAAAACACTTCAGTTGATTATTATTTCTACAAAAATACCGATTTTCCCTATTTTTTGAGCATTAAAGGTACAGGATTGGCCAATGTACTTAATAATTTCTCTTTTTTATTGTGTTCCTGAAAGCGCAAGGAGCGGCAATCTATATATTCACAATAGCCCCCGTCCCCATGCTCAGTTTCGCCATTAATTCTGACTTCGTAATTAAAGCTTCCAACATAACCGGCAGCCAGACCAAATTTGAAATCTCCCCGGCTTTGTCCCTGCAACCAGATCTGTGTTCCTTTGCCATCTTCATAGCACCATTCAAACTCACGCGGCAGATACATCTTTTGCCCATTTGGGGTAGTCACACTCGGATAAACCCGATGCACCTTAAAATAGACTTTTTGATCGAACATTTGACTGGTCATATTTTTCAGGTCACGCAGATAAATTCGTGACTGCACAATGCTGTTCAGACTATCCCGAATTTGTGCCAGTAATAATTGTCGTCCTTCACTCAGGTTAATAATCTGATAAGTCAGAAAGGCTAAAGGCAAATAGGGAAAATTAAAGCTTCGTGCAAATTCAAAACTACCTAAGCTCTTAATAAGATATTTCTGATCTTTATAATGTAAGGTACCCTGACAATAACAGAGCAAAGACCAATGATCAGCCAGTGCAAAGCGCATTTGGGTGAAGTGTGAAATCAGATTGGTCGTATGGATGCTGAGATCAAAGCTCAGTTCAGAATCAAAACGCTGTAAACGAAAATGCGGAAAGTCGCCTGTCAGTTTTTCACGATCCAGAAACTGAAACAGGCCATACTGAAACTTGCAATCCTTTTTGATTGAATAGCAATTTAATTGTCCTGCCATATGCGGACTGGTACTACAGATTACTGTGACTGTATCCAGTGCATTGGTTTGAATAGCACTCGGGTTTGCCAACATCGGTGCATTAGGCTGACCGATGATACTCAAAAAGTTAAGATAATGAAGGGGTGCAGGCAGATCAGGAAGCGTCAGGCCCTGATGAATAATTTTATATTTCTGGTTTGGTCCATGATAGGCAAGATTATGCTGGGAAACAGCAGGAGTCTGATTCAGCTGTTTCGAACGATCTAGAAAATCTTGAAGAAACTGCATCTCAAACTCCTTATTTTTATATTGTTATAAGGTACTCTGTCTTTTTGCCATAAATGTTGTAAGGAAACCAGACAAGGCATAGATGACAGAGATCACGAGAATCCCTACCGGAATATTATAAGTCATCGCTGCAAAGATAAACACTGCGATTGGCAACACGAAAAACGGCACCCGTCTACGCTCTACGGTTTTAAATGAATAGTATTTGATATTGGAAATCATCAACAAGCCAACGATTACGATAATCGCAGCATTAATGATTTGTACAGTAAAATCACGAATATCAAACACAGCCGGGAAGTCCAATCCTACCCAGACCAGTGAAATAATAATGACGGCTGCTAATGGACTTGCAACGCCAATAAAATAGCGTTTATCCACTACGCTAATCTGAACATTAAAGCGGGCTAGACGGAAAGCCGCACAAGCCGTATAGACAAAACAAGCCGCCAGACCGATACGACCGAGGTCGCTCAAACCCCAGCTATACATCAGAATCGCGGGTGCAACACCGAAGGCTAACATGTCAGACAGTGAGTCAAACTGCTCACCAAACGGACTTTGTGCACCAATAGCGCGCGCCACACGGCCATCCAGACCATCGAATAAGGCCGCCAGGAAAATCGCATAAATGGCTTGCTGGAATTCGCCATTCATACTGGCAATAATCGAGTAAAAGCCTGATAACAACGCAGCGGTTGTAATCAGGTTAGGCCACAGATAGATACCTCGACGCTTAACTCTTTGCCCTTCCTGGGTATGTTCTACCTCTTCCACCTCGAAGGTGATGCCATCAAATGGCAAATCTTTGGAAGATTCGTTTTCCGGCTTATTTGTACTTGTCATTCTTGTCGATCCTAACTATGACCCGATCTTTAAAATATTATTCGCCTACTAACCAACGAACTGCAGCATGACCGCCATTTTCCTGCATACGTAAATGCGGAAATAACCATTGCAGCGCTTCGTCTGCATCTTCAGAGAACTTCCAAGGTGGGTTAATCACCAGTAAACCACAACCATTTAAACCCACTGGTGTATCATCTGGCCATACACAGATTTCACATACCAACTGACGGCGAATCCCGGTCTTGAACATTTTCTTCTCGAAACGTTCAATCATGGCACGGTCTTTAATTGGGTACCAAACTGCAAATACGCCTGTCGGCCATTTTTTATAAGCAGCCACCAGTAATTCAACCAGTTGCGGGAAGTCTTTACGCTCCAGCTCATACGGCGGATCGATCATCACCAGACCACGTTTTTCTTTGGGTGGAATGACTGCGAGTAAGCCTTCATATGCATCGCGCTCATGCAGACCGGCACGTTTGTCGAAAATGTTATGACGTAGCTGCTGAAACACATCACGCTGCATTTCAAAAATGGTGGCCTTGTCAATTTCACGCATGCCTTCCAGCGCAAACCATGGTGAACCCGGATATGCACCTTTACCAAAGTTTTCACGCATTTTCTCAACAATTTTTAAATATTGTTGTACACCTTCTGGCGCATTACGCTTGACCGAATCATCCAGCTTGATCAGACGATGAATACCGTTCAGGAATTCCCCTGACTTTTGTGCTTCAGAGGTGGATAAATCATATTTACCTGCACCACCATGTGTATCCACATAGCGATATGGTTTATCTTTTGCATTGAGTCGAGTCAATAATTGAAGCAGCAATACATGCTTCATGACATCGGCAAAGTTGCCAGCATGGTAATGGTGACGGTAATTCATGTTTCATTAATTCCTAATATCAACCGCTATTTTAACATGAAAAATAGTTTCGTTCAGACCCGATTCTTACATAGAATAGCGCGACCCCAATTTACCCTTCTAGGTGAGTTTCTATGGAAGCAGTTCAACTCCCGGCAACCTGGCCAGTTGATCAGATTATTGATGATCTAGATCAGCATGGTTTTAGCATGATCGACAATGCTTATGCCCCATCCTATGTTGAACAGCTGATTGCTGAATGTACCAGCAATCTGGAACGCTTTCGTGATGCAGCCATTCAGAATGGCGTAGTTAGCAATATCCGCAGTGATCATATTCTCTGGCTCAATGAAGATCTGGAAATTTCGAACCAGCATGTGCAAACTTTACAGGCCTTAGGTCATGAGCTGAACCGCGCTTTCTTCCTCGGTATTAAAGATGTAGAAGCCCATTTTGCCTGCTATAACGCGGGCGAGTTCTATGCCCTGCATCGCGATAATCCTCAAGGTAAAAATGGCCGGATGATTTCTGCGGTTTATTATCTGCATGATGATTGGCAAGATAACTGGGGCGGCGAATTACATCTGCAGGATAAAAATGATCAATGGCATATTATCCAGCCTAAGCCAAACCGTATTGCCTTATTCCAAAGTGATTTAATGCATGAAGTTTTAAAAGCCAAACATCAACGTTTATCAATCACCGCCTGGTTAAGAAGTGATACCCGTTTGCTCTAATCCTTTTTCAATGCTTTAAATTTCAATTTTCAGCCTCATATAGCAATCATTGAGATATGAGGACTGCGTTCATGCGACCAACCCCCAAAGAGATCATTACACGCATTGGTGAAACAGATCAGCTGTTTTTAAATGGCAATACGCCTGAGTTGGCGCTTGAACGGGCTGATCTTCGTCTGCAACTGGTGACCATCAGCCAGTTACGTCAGGAGCAGGTTCATTTCCTGCAAGAAGCGATTGTTCTACTGGAGCAGGGCCGGATTGAATTTGAAGAAATGCCACTGGATTTGTATATCAATCTGTCTTTGCATCTGGCCAAAGCCTATATGATCTACTTTGAACTGACCAAAGAAGATCGTTATGCGCTTATTACCCAGCAGATTCTAAAACCAATGACCAATTATGAGCATGCGGATATTTATTTCTTCTTGGCTTATGCATCTGCCAGTAAGAAAGAACCTGCCATGACTCGTCACTGGCTAAATAAGTACAGCAAAACGGCCCATTTTGACCATGAACTGGTAGGCCAGCATCCGGCATTTGATGAATATCGTCAACTGGAATGGTTTATTCAGATTCTGCGTAGCCGTATGCACTAGAACAACAAAATCTGTTCTTATAAAAAATGCCTCACATTGATGAGGCATTTTTTATGAATTAATTTAATTGACTCAAGCCAGACGACGTCGATCTGCATCCAGATGCAATTGCTGATTCAGTTCATCAATCCAGATTGCCCAGTCATCATCCTGTACCAGATGACTAATCAACAGCGAACGCTGCGCTTTATTCCAGAACGGTGCTTCATGCAATGACATATGGGCAGGTAGCTGATGAGTACGCACATAAAGCTCAATTGCCGCCGGGCTATTAGCCAGACCGAGTTGAGAAAATAACATTTCTAAGGATGGTTGGTTCTTCCCGAGCATATGCCCTCCTTATATCAGATATATTGTAGTTGTTTATAGGACTAACTTATAAGATAAGACAAAAAAAACCTAGTCAAAGGACTAGGTTTTGTTGTGTCTTTTTGTATAAAGAACCCTTAAGTGTTTTCAGGACCTTCTTTATCACTTTCGACATGTAAAAGCTGGTTCAATTTATCAATGATTACGATCCATTCATCATCCTGATGCCAGTGTTCGCGAAGAAAAGCGCTTTGCCCCTCATTCCAGAAATCTGCATCCGGCAAAATCACTTCGGATGGTAGCTGATGATTTTTGGTAAATTCATCAATTGATGCTTCATCAGCAGGCAAGCCTAATTGCTCAAATAATAATTCTAAAGACACTTGCTGTTCTAATACCATTCGCTCACTCCATCATAAAAATAATCAGTTCGTTGATTTGAAAATATTATTGACGCTTAGAAGAAGGCAGATCACAAGAACCACTGCCCTCTGCCTCAATATGCAATTGCTCATTGAGTACATCTACGAAAATTGCCCAGTCATCATCTTCTTTCCAGTGGCCAATCAAAAAATCATGCTGGTTCTTAGTCCAGAAAGGAGCTTTATGTAAGGGGACATCCATCCCAATTTGGTGGGTTTTAATAAATTCATCGATTGCTTCCGGGCTTGAATCCAAACCGAGTTGCTCAAAAAAAAGTTCCATGGTAGGTCGCTGCTCTAACATCTCAGTACCTCCTCTTTTGTTGATGATTCTTCTTATTAAACTAGATGAGCTACTCGCAAAGTTCAGTTGTCGCTCCTTCACAAGATGTTATTTTTTGTTCTTTAATTTTTTAGAAATAGCAATAAAAAAGCACCCCAAATGGAGTGCTTTTCTTAACTTAATCTTAAAAGATTAAATTATTTGATCATGTCAGCAACTGCAGCGCGCTCTTCTTCAAGCTCGTTCAGTGTAACATTAATACGTTCACGGCTGAATTCGTCGATTTCAAGACCTTGAACGATTTTGTATTCACCGTTTTCAGTAGTTACAGGGAAACCGAACATTACGCCTTCAGGGATACCATAAGAACCGTCAGAAGGAATACCCATAGTTACCCATTTGCCGTTTGTGCCAAGAGCCCAATCGCGCATATGGTCGATTGCAGCGTTCGCAGCAGAAGCAGCAGAAGACAGACCACGTGCTTCGATGATCGCAGCACCACGTTTACCAACAGTTGGAAGGAATACGTCTTTGTTCCAAGCTGCATCGTTGATTTTGTCTTTCAAGCTTTCGCCGTTTACGTTAGCAAAACGGTAGTCAGCATACATTGTTGGAGAGTGGTTACCCCAAACAGTCATGTTTTCGATGTCAGAAACTGCAACACCCGCTTTTTGAGCAAGTTGAGTTAACGCACGGTTGTGGTCAAGACGCAACATTGCTGTGAAGTTTTTCGCTGGAAGATCTGGAGCAGATTTCATAGCGATGTAAGCGTTAGTGTTAGCAGGGTTACCTACAACAAGAACTTTAACGTCACGGCTAGCAACTTCGTTCAGTGCTTGGCCTTGACCAATGAAGATTTCGCCGTTTACTTTAAGAAGGTCAGCACGTTCCATACCAGGACCACGTGGACGTGAACCAACTAATAGAGCATAGTCTGCATCTTTGAAAGCTACTTTAGGATCATCAGTACCGATCATGCCCGCCAATAATGGGAAAGCACAGTCGTCTAGTTCCATCATTACGCCTTTAAGCGCTTGCTGAGCTTTCTCAACAGGAATTTCTAATAATTGAAGAATAACTGGTTGGTCTTTACCAAGCATTTCACCGCTTGCGATACGGAATAATAGGCTGTAACCAATTTGACCAGCAGCGCCAGTAACGGCAACGCGAACAGGTTGCTTCATGTAATTATCTCCAATTGAGAGGATCGTCATAATGATTAAATAGCTGTTCTATCTAATCTTAATAATCATAAACGGCAAAGATTGTACTCCAATCCTCTTCGAGATGCATGTAAAAGAGAATGGATTTCAACAAAAGTATGATAGGAAATATAAATTAATTTGGCTAAAAAGCTTAGTATGTCCCTTTTATTGTGACAGTTTTTGGGCATGTATTAATAATGTTTGCAGGACAGCCTTTATAGCCGCCATTGGCGTTGTAGCAGACCTGAATCGACGTCAGCAGACTGGATGCGCGGGTCTGATGGCAGTTAAAACGCAATGCTGTTGAAGGCAGTTGCGGATTGATTTTCAGAAATTTGGAACGCAGCATATCAATGGAAACGGTATGGCTTTCCTGCTCAGTAAGTTCTTCTGGAACTTTCAGACGATCAGCATGATTGATCACCGTACGAAAATACTGCGTGGCATTCATCGGAATACAGCCGCCAATATTATGCCAGAGCAATGCGCGGGTATTTTCATCCGGCATGATACGGGCCACCACTTTAGCCTGCAAAGGCGGTAACTTCGCAGAACTGGTAGTAGTGCAATGTGTTGATGTGGTTTGAGGATAGAGACCAGAAATATTTAGGGAATAACCTTCAAGACATTTTCTTTTTTTACTGTAGGCCGGATCCAGACTGCAAAGTGCCGGTACCATCTGGATGTCCATGACATAACCCGTTGGCAGTGCAAAGGCAGCTGGACTTGCTGCTAAAAATAAAAGCGCAGCCCATCCAGCAGAAATTTGAGCACCCCTTATTCCCTTGATCAACAAACTATCCTTCCCTTAGATTTTTTGAATGCTATGGTGTATTACGTAACGGAATGGCTTGCATACGCTTACCGACCGATTGTGCGCCCTGTCCCAATAAAATACCGTAATATGTCGCGTTCGTCATGACATGTTTCACATAATCTCGCGTTTCCAGTAAAGGAATGGTTTCGGTATATTGATCCGCAGCAATACTTTGGAATTCGGGTTGCCAACGGCGGGCACGGTTCGGGCCGGCATTATAACCTGCTGTAGCCAGTACTGGACTATTGCTCAATTGACGCTGAATTGTTGATAAATAGTAAGTTCCGTAACGGATATTGGTGTTCATATCAGTTAAGGCTGCCGGGTTATAGGCTTCACCCATTTGACGAGCGACCAGTTTGGCGGTGTCCGGCATGATCTGCATCAAACCGCCTGCACCCACATGAGAGCGTGCGCCGGTATTAAACCGGCTTTCCTGACGCATCAAACCATAAGCCCAGGCAGCATCAATGCCGGCATTACGGCTATGGCTCACGACATAATTCTGATGTGGCATCGGATAACGATAGTTGTAATTATGCTTGTCCGCAGTACGATCTGCTGCATAAATGGCACGGTCATACCAGCCCATATCCATCGCACGTTTGGCTGCTGCCAACAGTAAATCGTCATCTTTTCTTAAATAAGCCTGACGAACTGCCCAGTTCCATTCACGGTTAATATAATTTTCTGGCGCATTAATATTACGCAAGGCAAAAGCACGGCGGAAATGAATATCCTGATTCAGACGTTGCATGGCCTGACTGGATGGCTGTGCCGAGTTCGGTGTAGAAGCCGTTAACTGGCCTAATCTATCCCGTGCTAGCAGGTTATGATAATCCTCGCCGACTGCCAGTTTTTTATAGATACTTTCTGCTGCCTGTTTTGAAGCGCGATCTGTGCGCTGTTCACTGGCACGTGCCAGCCAGTATTGCCAGCGGTCTTCCTGTTTCTGGTTCACGCTCATGGCATCAATGGCACGAATCAGACTTTCCCAGGCACTAAAACGAATCGCCTGACGGGCATAAATTTCGGCTTCTTCCGGACTAAATGGCAAACCATAACTGGCATCCAGATAGTTCAGCACTTCACGGTTGAAGTTATTTTTCATTACCGTAGTGCCGCCGATATAACCCACAGTTCTGAATAGTGTTTTTTGTACTTGTACCGGTGTGCCTTCAGCAGTACGTTTTACAATGGACATTGCTGAATCAAGATCGCTATCTGCCAGACGCCCCAACGCATAAATCAGATAGGCATGATCAGCGGCAGTACTTTTAGGGGCTGACCATAAATAATTGGTTGGATTGGCCTGAATCGTATTGAGCTGAGCCAGAGACAGGTTAAGCCCTAAACCTTGTGCAGTGGCAATAGCCTGTCCAGACTGACCAGCACGTAATTGCACCCACAAACGCTGCTGGCGGTCTTCATTGGTCATAAGCGGACTGGATAACATCATGCGTCCCAAGCCTGTACAAGACTCAGGTTGAGAATTGGTGGTTAGCCAAACATCCTTAAACTCAGCATAAACCAGCTGATCGCCACTTTTGGCACGGACTTGTGCAACTGCACAGGCTTCAGCCGGATCGGCATTGGTGACATATTGCAGAACTGGTTGCGCAGTAGAAAAGTCAGCCATTTTGACTTTTTCTTCGACATAATCGGCTGCGAGTTTTTCTGCCATAGCCGACTGAGGATAACGTTGGGCGAAACTGATAATTTGACTGGCAGGTTGTGAGCCAAGATTCTGGTTCAGAATCCAGTATTCAGGATAATAGCCCAAGACATCATTTTGCATGGCAGACTGATATTGTTGTAATTGTCCGATATTTCCAGCATTTGCCGCGCGTAAGGCATCATTAAATTGTTCTTCTGCTGCCTGCACACTCATTGAACAGAGACACGCCACACTCAAGCTTAGTAATTTATAATATTTCTTCATATTTTTAGTGTGTTTAAACATCAATTTGCCTTCTATCATCGAGTTTTCGCCCAGCCCCTGTTGCCTATCATAAGAGTTAGCCGGAAAATTATAACCCACTGTATTGTTCACTTATGTAACCTTATGATTAGACAATATTAATTTTCAGACACTTTTTGTCCATAAATCAATATTTTCCCAGCCGCATTTTAGGCTATAAGTTTAAGCGACTTTCCTGCTAAAATATGCGCCTTTTAAAGATTTCAGAACGTGAATTGAATTTTTATTTACCCGTTTGCCTATGCAAACAGGTTATTCGTTCACTCTTTCGACGTATTACCTTGTAGGAGCCTACATGACGGTTCAAACCTTCATTCCGAATGGTGCCCCAGCTGCCTCAGAAAACACTGTCACCCAGCCAGCGCACACCCCAGCCATCGATGGTTCAGTTAAAAAACTGTATATCGAAACGCAAGGGTGTCAGATGAATGAGTATGACAGTCACCGTATGGCAGATCTGCTGGGCGATTCCCACGGCTATGTGCTGACCACCGATCCTAAAGAAGCGGATATTCTGCTGATGAATACCTGCTCGATCCGTGAAAAGGCACAAGAAAAAGTATTCTCAGAATTGGGCCGCTGGCGCAAGCTGAAAGAAAAAAATCCGGATCTGATTATTGGTGTCGGTGGATGTGTGGCTTCTCAGGAAGGTGACAATATCCAGAAACGTGCCAATTATGTAGACATGATTTTTGGTCCGCAAACCCTGCACCGTTTACCGCAAATGCTGGACCAGCATTTTGAGCAGGTCGAAAAACCGAAAAAAGAAAAAATCAAGCTGGTGGATATTTCGTTCCCGGACATCGAAAAATTTGACTTCCTGCCTGAACCACGTGTTGAAGGTTATAAAGCCTTTGTTTCGATCATGGAAGGCTGTTCAAAATACTGTTCTTTCTGTGTAGTTCCATATACACGTGGCGAAGAAGTATCTCGTCCACTGGATGACGTTCTGGCAGAAATTGCTGGCTTGGCAGAAAAAGGCGTGCGTGAGATTTCCCTGCTCGGTCAAAACGTAAATGGTTATCGCGGTGAAACCTTCGACGGTAAAATCTGTACTTTTGCCGATCTGTTACGTTTGGTTGCAGAAATTCCGGGGATCGGCCGTATTCGTTATACCACTTCGCATCCACTGGAATTCAATGATGATTTGATCCAGTGCTACCGTGACCTGCCACAGATGGTGTCGCATCTGCATCTGCCGGTACAAAGCGGTTCCAATGATGTATTGCAGGCGATGAAACGTAACCACACCATTGATGTGTATATCGAGAAAATCGAAAAGTTACGTAAAGTTCGTCCAGACATGCATTTATCTTCAGACTTTATTATCGGCTTCCCGGGCGAAACCGATGAGAACTTCGAAGAAACCTATCAGTTTATTCAGGATCTGGATTTCGACCATTCTTATAGTTTTGTTTATTCCAAACGTCCGGGCACCCCTGCCGCAGAGCTGGAAGATACGACACCTGAACAGGTGAAAAAAGAACGCTTGGCCAAAGTTCAGGACTGGATTAAACAGTCCAGTATTCGTAAAACAGATGCCATGCTCGGTACAGTCCAGCGCGTACTGGTTGAGAAAGTTTCTGATAAAGATCCGAACGTTCTGGTCGGTACAGCAGACAACACCCGTTATGTCACCTTTATTGGCGATGCATCGTGGGTAGGACGTTTTGCAGAGATCGAAATTACCGAAATTAAAACTTTAAATTTAGTTTACGGTGAGCTCTTGAATCTTGAGCCTGACGTGGCGTAATGTAGAGCATATAACGTACACTTCTAAAAGGAACACTCTTGACTGCAACGATTCGACGTACAGTAGCTTTTCCTGGAATTTCGATGGACCGTTTACAAGCCGTCTTAGGTGCCTATAACGGTCATTTGAAACAAATTGAACAACGTTTAGACGTCAAAATTTCCCACCGAGGTGAAAGTTTCTTTATCGATGGTGGAATCGATGCCGTTGAGAGAGCCGAAATGCTCTTGCAACGTCTTCATGAAGAATCTGAACACAGCCAGCAGATCAGTGCAGATACTTTGCATATGATGATTCAAGGTAGCCAGACCGATCGTGAACTCCAGGAGAACCTGGAAGAACAGGAACATACCGGTCTGGACAATGTCTGGCTGCAGACGCGCAAAGGCCGGATCAATCCTCGCGGTGCCAACCAGAAACGTTATGTACAGCGTATTCTGCAAAGTGATATTTCCTTTGGTATTGGCCCTGCGGGTACCGGTAAAACCTATCTCGCCGTTGCAGCCGCTGTAGATATGCTGGAGCGTAATGAAATCCAGCGTATCTTACTGGTTCGTCCTGCAGTTGAAGCGGGTGAAAAACTTGGATTCCTGCCGGGGGATTTAACCCAGAAGATCGATCCGTATTTGCGTCCCCTTTATGATGCCTTGTATGAGATGCTTGGTTTCGAAAAAGTGGCCAAGCTGATCGAACGTCAGATTATTGAAGTTGCACCGCTTGCCTATATGCGTGGTCGTACCCTGAATCATTCTTTTGTGATTCTGGACGAAGCCCAGAACACTACACCTGAACAGATGAAGATGTTCCTGACCCGTTTAGGTTTCGGTTCACGTGCAGTGATTACTGGTGACGTGACTCAGGTGGATTTACCACGAGGTCAGCAGTCTGGTCTGGCACATGCCTTACGTGTGATTGATAAAATCCCTGAAATTCATATTACCCGTTTCCATTCTCGTGACGTCGTGCGTCACCAGCTGGTTCAGAAAATTGTTGAAGCCTACGAAGGCTGGGACAGTGAACAGCAGCGTTTAAGCGCTGAGGCTCGTGCTGAGCGTAAAGCCCGTCAGGAAGCCTTGATAGCCGAGAATGATGCTGCGGCTGATGCACAGCATTAAAGCTGCATTGTTATTTAATTTTTAAGGATTCACGTTGAAACTTAGTCTCTCCCTGCAACAGGACTTTCAGTCACCAGAACTGGTGCTGAAACGTGCCTATATTAAAAAAGTTGTAGAAACCACTTTGCGCCATATCGGTACCCAAAGTGATTGTGAAATTGGCATTGCCTGTGTCGATAATGACGAAAGTCATAAACTCAATCTGGAATATCGCGGCAAGGATAAACCGACCAATGTCCTGTCTTTTCCAAGTGAACTTCCAGATGAAATGGCACAGGTTCTGGATGCTTTCCCGATCGGTGATTTGGTGATTTGTATTCCAGTAGTGCTGCGTGAAGCTGCTGAACAGGCCAAAGCTCCACTGCTCCATTTCACCCATATGCTGGTACATGGCACTTTGCATCTGATAGGTTATGACCATGAAACTTCGGAGGAAGATGCTGAAGAAATGGAAGGCATTGAGATCGAGATTCTGGACAAACTGGGTATTGCTAATCCTTATCTGGAAAGAGATTAAAATTCAATAATTAAAAAGCGGGCTAAGGCTCGCTTTTTTTATTTTATTCACTTCATAATAAGCTCAATTTAAGAAATAAAATAAAAACCTCCATGCAATATGTCGTGATTTTCAAAGCGCAAATTAAAGAATTAGATCAGTGTTATTTTGAAACAGCCCAGCGAATGAGAGAAAGAGCCCTTTCACAATTTCATTGCCAGTATTTTGAAGCTTTAACCGAAGGTACTCAGGAAATTGCGCTTTCTTACTGGAACAGTCTTCATGATATTCGCGCCTGGCATGAAGATGCTGAACATCAGGCCGCTCAAGAGCTAGGAAAATATAGCTGGTATACATATTTCAGCGTGGAAGTCTGTGAAGTTTTACGGCGCTATGATGCACAGTTAAATTAAATACTCATCGATCCTTATTTATTTTTTTCTTGATCTGTTCTTAGATACAGAGTTTTAAAAAAATATCTGCTTACGCATTCATGATTTCTTCCAGAAATACATAAGCACATAATGAACTTTAACAAAGAACTGTGCTTCAAAAATTTTAGGAGAACGTAATGAAAAGATTGTTCTCGACTGCATTACTTATTTTCTCTCCCTGGCTGTGTTCATCACTTTATGCCCACTCAATTCCCATGTGCCCAAAAATTAAATTTCAACAGAACCAAAGCTCATGGGCAGGCCATTATTATTTAAACGGAGTTATGGAATTAGGTTCGGAGTTGCTGTTACAAGCAGATGGTACCTTTAAATGGTATCTGGCCTATGGTGCTCTGGATCAATTTGCCGAAGGAACATGGTGGCAAAATAAAGAGTGTATTGGCTTAAAAGCAGATCCAAAGTACCAGGACTTGATGATATTTCCCAAATATCTAGCCATAGATGAAAACCATTTAAATGTGGTCTGGGACGATGGAACTCAGCAAGGTAGTTATATACAGGCGAAGCGCCCAGATTAACGCACCTCAAACTCCGCTTCAGCCGGATCAAAACGCCAGGTTCGAATAATTCTCAGCTCGGAAATATCCGACATCTTGGCATCAAATGCTCCGAATGGTGCTGCCTTGCGTACTGAAGATTTTGCAGCTTCATCTAGCAAATTATGCCCTGAACTGTCAATTAAGCGAATTGCACGGATTCCGCCGTTCTGGTTCAAGATCACCATCAAGCGTACCTCTCCTGCCAGATTCTGCTGTTTGGCCGCGTCTGGATAATAGCGGTTACCATAGAACTCCACTTTCTGACGGAATTTTTCCAGATAAGCCGCAGAGACATCCTGTTTAGACTGGATACCATCTACGGTTTTAATTTTTTGCTGACGACTGAAGTTTTGTTGTCGTTGCAGATATTGGGCTTCAAGACTGGCTACCATAGCGGCTTTGGCCTGAAACTGACTTTGTAACTGTTCCTGCATTTTTTTGCGCTGATTTTCTTCCGCCTGTTTTTGCCAGCTTAAAGTCGTCATCAGTACTTTTTCTTCAAAGCTTAATTCGCGCTGCTGTTGCAACATGTCCGGACTTTCTTGCTGCTCTTCTCCGGTCTTTTGCTCCATCAACGGTGCAGGCATATCGCTCGACATACGATGTGCTTCACGAAATTTACCTGAACCTTGCTGATCAGTTTGAGCCAGAAAATCTGCTTGCTCAATTTTTTCATCAGTTTGACGAATACTGACCGCAATCTCTTTAGTCATGCTCTCCTGATCTTGTGGCATACCAAATTCCAGCGTGAGAAAAATCACGTGCAAAATAACAGCTGCAAATACGGCGCTATTAAAAATTGGATCTTTCCACCAGGCTTTGACCAGAGGCATTAATATCATGGTTGATCTCATCGCTACGAACCCAGACTTGAGTCCATCCCCCAAACAGCATTTTTAAAATTAAAAAATAAACGGCTTTGCATTTTTCTTTTAAAAATGCCAAACCCATCAAATCTTCAACGTTAGATAACTAAAACCCTAAAAATGGTGCTATTTATTTTGCTAAACTGCAAGCTGAAACTCTTGTATTTTTTATACAATTCGACAAGATACACTTCGAATTAAAACATATAGTTGCCAGGACGCTTAAAGATGCAAACGCTAATTTCCAATATTTCTAATAAAATTCGCCAGGCATATCAAAAGGCGGAAGGATTTATTGAGGATGAACGCGAATTTCCTTTGTCTCAAGTTTTCCTGAATGCGACATTTCAACGTTTTGTCACTGACAATGTTTCCATGCTGAAAGATCTGCATGCCGATCTGCATGATGACTGGTTACGACTCTATGCCACGCTGGACTATAAAGGGTTGAACGTGACCTTATCAGTTGATTTAAAACTGGTGCAAATGGAGTTAAATAAGAATACGCAGCTCATCGTATTTGAACAGATCAGTGATACTCAGTTGATTGAAGCCAAATACCCAAATGTCTTTTATAAACTGGGGGTACGATTCGCCCTGTTTTTCTATCAGCGCGTGCTGAATAAGGACCCTCTTGGCATGATTCTGGAAAAACTGGGCGTCATTAAAGTAAAAGATGATTTATTGCATCTGGATTTAAACCGCTGGTTAGGTAAAAACCGCTCGGTGATTGAGACGCTTGGTAAGGTTCATGTGAACCATGCAGTACTTCGTGAAGCTGAGCTCGTCGTAATTGGTAATGTGAATCTTGCAGCCCTGTTCAGAAAGCTTTCTCAGGAAAAAGAAGAGAAATGGGACGAAGACGACATGGATGACAATAAAGTCACACCGATCAAACAGAAAGAACCGACTTAAACTGTGTGTAATTCAATACCTAAACAAACACACCAGTAACTACATGAAATATACATTTTTATTGAAAATCTCCCTTCATTTTCCACATTTTGACCAAATAATAAAAAGTGGAAAGTGATCAATTTTATCTGAAATTACACAGGACAATTCTTTATGGCGAAAACTGTATTCAAAACTTTAGGGGTGACTGCAGGCTTGACTACCGCAATGGTACTTACTGGTTTATCCACCCAGACCTTCGCCATGGCGCCTTTCCAAGCCAATTATCAGTTTAGCTACAATGGAAAAAATATGGGTTCTGCTACCCGTACTTTGAGCAAATCTGGTAATAACTGGACCTATGTTTTTGCAGCCAAAGCAGGTGGCGTTGCTTCAGCGACTGAAACCAGCCGTTTTACTTTCAATAATGGCAAGATTGGTTCAAGCAGTTTCAGCCGTACCAGCAAGATTCTGGTGCATAGCAACACCATGAGTATTAACTTTAATCCTTCTAGCAAAACGATCAGTACCAAGAAAGATGATGAAAAACGTTCTTTTGCCTGGAGAGCAGATGTACTGGATGAGCTAAATGCTGAATTGCAGATTCGTGAAGACCTGAAAAATGGTGGTTTAAAATCGAATTACTACATTGCTGATGCCAAAGAAGTGGAAGGCCGTAAATTCGTCAAACAAGGTACAGAAACGGTGAGCACCAAATATGGTTCATTTAGTACCATTAAAGTAGTGATTAAGCATAACAAACCAGGACGTGAAACTACTTTCTGGTTAGCACCGAAACTGGACTACTTACCAGTCAAAGTATCGCATGTCGACAAGAAAACCTCTTACGGTTTACTGCTGACCGGCTATAACGGTAAAACGAACTAAGGTTTTTTGGTGAATTTCGCTTGATTTTTTTTGGGTGCTTTTTACAATACGCTTTTGCTTTAAAAAGCACCTGCTCTTGAGGATTCTCCCGTGCACGCACTAGAACAGAAAATCTTAGCCGAAGGTATCGTTCTATCTGAAGAAGTTTTGAAAGTTGATTCTTTCTTAAATCACCAAATTGATCCAATCATGATGCAGCAAATTGGTCAGGAATTTGCGCGTCTGTTTAAAGATGCTGGTATTACCAAAATTATTACCATTGAAGCATCGGGTATTGCACCTGCAGTCATGGCAGGCTTAGAGCTTGGTGTTCCAGTAATCTTTGCACGTAAATACCAGTCTCTCACTTTAAAAGATGATTTATACCGTTCTAAAGTATTTTCATTTACCAAACAGACTGAAAGCACGATTGCCATTTCAAACAAACACATCAGCTCAACTGATAAAGTTTTAGTAATCGATGACTTCCTGGCAAATGGTCAGGCAGCACTTGGTCTTGCTGACTTGATTCATCAGGCAAATGCTGAAGTGGTAGGGATCGGAATTGTGATTGAAAAATCATTCCAGCCAGGCCGTGACCTGTTACTTGAAAAAGGTTACCGTGTTGAATCACTAGCGCGTGTGAAATCTTTGGCAAATGGTACTGTCGAATTTGTTCGCGATTAAGTTTACAAATGAATATTTTAAAGGGTGCTTCGGCACTCTTTTTTATTGGATTTTTTTTAATTTCGGTTAGCTAGGAATAACTAAAATATAGCTATAAAATTATCTATTTTCGACTGCACGTAAATAGTTGTACTCCGACTTTTTCTTATGAGATTTCAAGACAACTAAAGCCTCAAGAATTTATTATCCGACAAATAACAACAATTTAAACTGATATTATTATAAAATAAGAGGCCTAACTATCTGCCAATAGTTAGACCCTTGGTTTATTTTCAACAATAAACTATTTGACAGTCACAGTAATACTACCGCTGTTGACAGCACCAATGGCGGTAGTTGTGATACTGTTGTTAACAGCAGTTTGAGTTCCTTCTGCAATTGCACTTACAGATGCATCAATGGTACCTGCATTGTAAGCAATATTTGCTGCACTATAATTACTTAAAGTTTCATTGATTTGCTCACTGTAGTTGGTCGCCAGTGTAGTACTCACTACTTCTGAGATGTCTAAACTATCAGCAACCTCTGAGAGCTCTTCTACAGTTTCTGAGTTATTAGTTGCACTGGTAACTTCACTGAAGTCATAGTTATATGTCTCATCTGATACGTCTGATATCATGCTATTAAAACTGCCTTGCTCTAGTGTAATACTACCTGTATTCGCGGCGCCAATTGCTGTAGTTTCAATCGTACCTTCAATTGAACTAATTGCATCCTGTGCTTCTCTTGATACCTCTCCTAATGCTTGTAAATCGACGCTGGCATCAACATCACCTGTATTTACTGCAAGATTCAAGGCAGAACCATTTTCCACCTGCTGAGAGATCGACTCCAGGGTCGCTTGTAAACCAGTATCTACGGTTACTTCAGTTGGTGTTTCATCATCTTGAGCATATGCCATACCTGCACCAGACAGGAAAGCGACGGATAAAGCGATTGTTTTGATCGTGTTTTTCATCGTTGTTTTTCCTTTTTTAGCTTTGAAATACTTCTCGCTCAGTATTTCTTTCTCATAATGGGAGCGAGCCCATATTTACTGGTCAATTAATCTCGCTGAGAACTTGACCAGTAATTTTCTATAACTTCAGGATTGGCATCCCACAACATGGATACCTTCTCCTCTTCTTTTTCTTTAGAATTCATTTCTTGCGAATCTTTTTCGTTCTTTACTACACCTGAAGAAGATGAAGCTTTTTTCTTACTGATATATTTAATTAAATCTTGTTTACTCATTTCAGGATCCGCTTCAGGATTCTGAATCACCTCGGATTCTTTGTTTTTAGGTGGCTTCGTATCTTTACTCGGTGAATTGGTCGATTTATTTTTTTCATTGGATGAAGAAGATTCTGTTACAGCTGATTCTTGAACAGCAGTACTGGACGCTATACTGTTTTGCTCCTGACTTTTTTTGTACTTATGCAGAGCCACAGAACTTCGTGTCAGATTGAGCTGACCATATTCAGGTGGTATTTGTGCACGGCAACCAGCAAAGACAGGAGGCGGAACAACCTGACTGAGTAATTCAAAAGTGGCCAGATTCAACATTTGGCGTAAAGCAAAATTAGTCGCCTCACGTTCTCCTTTACCGATTTGAACATTTAACAAGGTACGTCCAGTAAACCGCCCGGCACTGACACCATAATCCTGTGCAGCAATCTGCTTTTGCAGCGATACATTCGCAACGACTTTACTCGTACGTGTATCGGTAAGAGATAAATCCAGACCAACCATAATACGGGTTTGACTATAGTTCGGGCCAACACCCGCAATCTGCATATCAAATCCACCACCCGGAATAAAATCCAGACTGTTAATACTGCCCGTCACATAATAATCAGAGGCCTGAATCTGTCTTGGATCACGAATCCCCCACTTGGCTTCACTTTCAATAATTCGGGGATCACGTCGGTTCATTAAGTTAACTCCCGCCTGAAATAAAGCAGACTGCACCATATCTCCAGCGCCTTGGGTAACCATTTTCCCACTACCACCATTGGTTACCACATCTTTGCCGGTTTGATCCAAAATCGCACCTACAGAGAAGCTGACATCATTACGTAATTGTCCTTTTAAACAGGATAAAGCCATATCAAAAGGAGTAAAAATATCGGTAATAGGAGGTCCTTGTACCAGTTTCATCGGCTTCTTATTAGAGGGTGCCAAACCAGTACACCCAGTTAGAAAATAGCTCAAAAGCACCGGTAAGCTCACAAAAGAAATCTTTCTTCTGGATGAGAAATTCAGCATGCTGATTCTCCCTGTCTGGTACTTAAGTTAGGACACTGTTTGGTATTTTGATTGGTATTCGAATTTACAGGAGCTCCATTTAGAAGCTCGCTTGCAATATCTATATTGTTATCCGAACCCTCTATGTTGATATTATTAGTCGGCGTATTTACTGTACCGATAGAGGTAGTTGAGGTGCTATACACCGTGGTTTTTCCTAATCCAGAATAATAATCCGACTCTCTAAGTTCGATCAGGTTTGCTTGAACCAAATTTTCACTAGAACGTGCTGCTGATGCTTTCCAACGCTGACTCCACTCATCTGAGGTTGCATAGGCGTTACTCAAAAAACATAAACAAATTAAACCCATATTGATCGCCAATATTCTCATAATATTAATATCCTCTGATTCAAAATCTTTATTTAGTTTTTTACTTTAAATAAGATCTAATTTATCTAAAAAATATTTAATCAGATAAAAAAATAAAATAAAGAAATTATCCGTATTCACATATTTTTTATTTTCAAATAAAAAATTAAGTTTATGTTTTCATTACAAATAAATAAATTTGTTTAAAATTTGTGATTTGTAAGAAATCATTATTAAGAAAAATAATGAATATAAAATTCATTTAATAAACTTGATTTAAATAATATATTTTAAATATTTAAATTAATAAAAAATTAATCTTAAAATAATTAATATTTCCTTTCGTTTTATTTTTATAAAGTCGTAAATTTTTATTTTATTAGCATTTCTAGAAATAATAATAAATATCACATATTAAATAAAATATAATTAATCAATTACCCTGAAAGGCATTTATAAAGAAAGTCTGTTCTATAGATACTTTTTCGTCTCAATATGCCAATTGTCTTTATATGCTCGCATGACCACGGACTTCTTCTTATATTTAGCCACGGCTCAAAACTATTCAAACAAAGAAATGCCTGACTAAATCCCTATAAAAAGCATATTCATGCTTTAGCTCTGCATATTGTTCACCCCATAGATTAAAAAAATTATAAAAGTGGAAAATGCATGTATTTACAACTCAGCTAAACTTCTCTGAATAAAATTCCACTAGAATCAAATTGGTATGAAATGTTCCTGACTTCAATATTCAGAACCTACATACTGTTGAGCCGGATGTGTTGGATAGCTGCTGGTCTAAGTAAGATCCCATGTCACACATTTGCTTAAAATGAATAAATACTAATCGCTGATGGAAAATCCTATGCAATGTCCTAAATGTGGTTCAACGGAAATTGAGCTACGCGATCACGAAAAGAATCTGAAAAAAATTGGTGGTATTTTAATGACCTCAGCTGGTGCCACTGCGGGCACAGTGGGTGGCGCAGCCTCCGGCGCTTCAATTGGCGCTGCCATTGGAACGGTCGCAGGTCCTTTAGGGGTAATTGTAGGCGGCACGGTGGGAACCTTCGTAGGCGCAATCAGTGTAGGCATTACTGGGGGCGTGGTCGGAAACTTCTTAGGTAAAAAAGCAGGCGTTTCTGTAGATCGCAATCTGTTTCTGGATTATCAGTGTCTGAATTGCAAACATAGATTCAGTCAAAAAGATCAAAAAGATCAAAAAGATCAAAAAGATCAAAAAGATCAAAAAGATCAAAAAGAAGATTAATAAAATCAAGGAAATGAAGCTGATTCTTCATTTCCTTTTTAATAAAAGTCTTAACTCTGATTGAGTTTTAGAGCAACTTCAGCCAGACGTTTACCCTGTACTTCACATAAAATTTTCTCATCCTGGCTTAAGCCTTGGTCATGACGTGGGCCACTCACATGACTTGCGCCATAAGGCGTGCCACCACTTTTAGTATTAGACAAGGCTGGGGTCGCATTGCTTAATCCCATGATCATCATGCCGTGATGAAACAATGGTGGCAGCATGGTCAATAAAGTGCTCTCCTGTCCGCCATGCATTGAGCCTGATGCGGTAAACACACAAGCTGGCTTACCATGCAAAGCACCATTCAGCCATAAGCTGGTGGTTTGATCCCAGAAATATTTCATTTCCGAAGCCATATTCCCAAAGCGGGTGGGTGAACCTAATGCTAAAGCAGCACACTGGGCAAGATCATCTAAAGTACAGTAGATATCACCTTCTGCCGGAATACTCGGCTCTGCTTCTTTCACTACTGTCGCAATATTCGGAACAGTACGAATTTTTACAGCCATCCCTGCTGCTTCAACGCCATTCGCAATCAGATGTGCCATTTCTTTGGTTGAGCCATATTTGCTGTAATATAAAACAAGGACATAAGGTTGCATAAAGTTCTTATTCATTACTTAAAAAAATAAAACTATACGGTATTTCGCAACTTTTTTGGGTAAGCTGAAGAATGAAAATTCATGATGAATAAAAAAATTGAGATTGAAAGCGCATGATCGTTGAATATTTAAAGAAGTTACCTTTTTATGAAAAACACTGGTTTCAATTTATTTTATTTGTACTACGGCGTTTTGAGGCTGACCGGTGTCGTGAGCAGGCTGGTTCACTGACCTATACCACCCTGTTTGCGGTAGTCCCGATGCTGACTGTATTTCTGGTCATTATCTCTTCAATCAGGGCATTGGAACCGGCTCGACAGCAACTCCAGCAGCTGATCTATAGTAACTTTTTACCTAAAACAACGATCGCTTTCGATAAAGCGCTAAATGCCTTCACGGAGAAGTCCAGCAATTTAACTATTATCGGTATTCTTTTCTTATTCATCACCACAGTACTGATGCTCAGTAGCATCGAAACGGTCTTTAACCGGATCTGGCGTGTGACTGAAACCCGCGGTGGCATTATCGGTTTTATGCGTTACTGGACCATTATTTCACTCGGTCCAATTTTGCTGGGCAGTGCCTTTGTGATCTCATCAACCTTGGCCTCCATGAATATTCTCAGTAATAACTTTGCCGGTTATGAACTGGATGGCGCCTTTATTCTCTGGGTAATTTCCTTTTCTCTGACCGTGCTTGGCTTTTTTATTCTGAACTGGACTATTCCCAATCGGAGTGTACCGCTCAAATCTGCTTTTATTGCCGGCCTGTTTAGTGCCATCGTATTTGAGCTATTAAAAAACCTGTTTGGCTTTTTGATGTCAAACTTTACCAGTTATGAAATTGTTTACGGAGCATTCGCAGCTGTCCCTATTTTCCTGCTCTGGATTTATCTGTCGTGGATTATTGTATTGTTGGGCGTGGAAATCAGCTATGCCCTGACTGCATTCGAATCTGGACAGGATAATAAGCGTCATCCTATCGTCATGTTATTGGATCTATTAGAACTGTTTTATAAAAAGCAGAAAACTGGTGAAAGTGTCAGTGAAGCACAGGCACTGGAAGTTTTGGGACGGGATGAAATTGGACGCTGGCCTAGCTATGTCAGCATGTTTGAAAAACAGAATCTGATTAAACGCACAGATGACAATGAATATGTACTGGTACGCGATCTGGATCAGGTCAGCTTCTGGAATTTTTATTTACAGCTTCCTTATCCATTGCCGCGCAAACAGCATCTAACTGATGTGCATACTGATGATCTCTGGATGCAAAAATTCTCACCCAAACTGAATGAAACTGATCAGTTTCTGGAAGAAAAACTCAATTTTCCATTATCAGAACTGTTCCGCAGTAAATAAATTTAATCCTCTCTTTTGAGAGGATTAAATTTAAGTAGATTGATTTGATTTTCAGCAAATAATCGTCCTTGCTTTCATTAAAGCTATAATCCAAAAATCAGGTGTCGTTATTTTCATTGACCGGGTTTTTATATAGATGTCTGAGTCTTGATCTGAGGCTCAGGCTTCTTTAACCACCCCTGTAAACTCACCAGAATCACGCCTAGCATTACCATACAGGTCCCTACAATAAAATTGATCTCGACATGCTCATTTAGAATTAACACGCCAAACAGCATGCCAAAAACTGGGGTTAAAAAAGAAAATACTCCTAAGCGTGAAGCCAGGTAATGTTTCAACATCCAGAACCAGATTAGATAACTGGCAAAGGAAATCACCACTGTATGAAAAATCAGGCTGGAAATCGACAAAGTTGTCCATTGAATACTGGCTTGTCCAGTCAAAAAGGACAAAGGCAATAACACCATACCAGCGATCAGCAATTGATAGAATAAGGTCTGGGTTGCAGGCGCCTCAGCCAGCGAGCTCAGACGTACACTCACGGTCGTGGCTGCCCAGAATACACCAGCCAGCAATGCCAGAAAATCCCCCCATAAGACATGAGATTGTAGAGCAGATCCTGTCTGGGGACGCAGCAGGAAACTCACCACAATACCGCTAAAAGCAAGAAAAATTCCTCCCCATTGCACATGAGACAAACGTTCCGCCGGCAGTTTCCAGTGCAAGCCTAAAGCCACAAAAATTGGTGCGGTATAGAGCAAGACAATGGTATGCGAAGCTGAGGTATAACGCAGCGCCTCACCCACCAGATAAAATTCAGCGGCAAACAGCACACCCACCAGTAAACCCGCAGATAAGTATCGTGCACTCCAAAGCTGACGGCGTACACTTTGCTGAATTAAAGGATAAACCATAAGTGCAGATAAGGCTGAACGTAATGCAATTTGCATCAGGGCAGAAATATCACTGGCCGCCCATTTCAGTACGACCTGCTGCAAACCCCATAACATACATAGTACAAACATAATGGCAGATGCTTTGACATCTAGTGCCTGACGATGATTCAAAAAATATAGTCCTGTTCTCGATTCGAGCCGCTACATACTAAAAATGTTAGAAGTAGAAGATATACTTCAAAATAAATAAATAAATGAGGGTGTGAATTCAGGCAAAAAGAGTGATGCATAAAAAACGATTTAGACGCTGTCCAATTTATATCTAGAAACTGAATGGCAACCGCGTCTGATCAGTTTGATAAATTATCCCTTGCTCATTACACTTTTCTAAACAAAATAAAGGAGCCCTCTGGCTCCTTGATCTTAAAAATCTGGTCTTACTTTACAAATGTCGTCCAGATATAATCCTGATTTTGGCCTTTTAGGGTCATTTTCAACTGATCACCCGATTGTAAAGCTGCCACCCCTGCTGGTGTACCGGTCATGATCACATCGCCTTCTTCAAGTGTAAATACTTGACTAATGTCTGCCAATAAAGTTGCAATATCAAAAATCAATAAAGCTGTATCGCCTTTTTGACGCAGCTCATCATTGATCTCCAACGTATAATGCATATCTTTCCAGTCAGTAATCACAGCGCCTACTGGCACCCAGTCTGCGAGTATACAAGAACCATCAAAAGCTTTGGCCCGTTCCCAAGGTTGACCTTTTTTCTTTAGGTCATCCTGCAGATCACGTAAGGTCAGATCCAGACCTAAAGTCACAGCACCAATTGCCTGCAAAACTTTGGCAGGATCATTTTCCTTGCTTAAGGTACGGTCAATACGCAAACTTAGCTCACACTCATAATGACAGTTGCCCCAGTCCGGATTCCATTCAATACCAGCATCCAGTGAAGTCAAAGCACTCGGTGGCTTGATAAACAGCACAGGACGATCAGGTACCGCATTTCCAAGCTCTTTGGCATGGTCAGCATAATTGCGACCGACACAAACAATTTTTGATGGGCGTGTACTCATGATCTCTTTCCTGTTCTTGATCTGTCTTATTTCTTGAAGGTATTTTCGAAAATGCTTTGCTCAGTACCATCTTTAAAGGCACGTTTTGGCACAATCACCACTGTACGGTTTTTCAGTTCCAGCATATAGGTCAGCTTGCCGATGGCAAAACTTTGTACTTCATTATAATGCACGACCTTGCTACGCCCGTTATTGAAAATTTCTGCATAGTCCTGAAACAGGTCAATGCCCTGTTCACTTTTTCCAAACTGATATTTTACAAACTGGCGCTTAAACATCATCGGCAGGAACCAATAGCGCATGATGCCCTGTAAAATCAGGAAGAAGGCACCCAATGCCACATAATAACGGCCAACCCCATTCAGGCCCATTGAAAAGCCCCAGATAATAATCCCGATACTGACCAAAGGCGTCAGAAAGCGTGAAATCTGTTTTTTGCCAAAAGTGGCCAGAGCAAATCCATCCTGAGATTCTTCTAAAGTGAGATAATAACGGGTGGATAAAGTTGGTGCTGACTCAGTCATAGCATCACATCAAAAATATAAAATCCTGATCCATACTATATCAAAATATGCTTAAAACTCATGGCTTATGCTATCAATTACATAACTTTGCTTTGGAAATAACTGAATTTAGTTTTAAATAAATCATCATTAAAACAAAAAATACACAATAGGATATTGGATGAAAGGATTAATCCCCTATCTGCTGATGAGTAGTACCTTATGTACAATCTCACCAGCTTTCGCAAAAATAACGCCATGGACTCCTAATCTGCCAAGCAGTCTTGATGTATTTCAGGGCAATTCCCAGCAACTGGCTGAACTCACTGGCGAGCGTATCCTGATTTATGCACATCCCGCCAGCAAAACCCATCTACCGACTTTTAAAACGGCTTCTAGTAGCAAATCCCAGTTTTATAGTGCGGCTGTAGTCTTGCCTGCTTCCGAAGCACAAGTCGAAAAATTACTGCAACATTATCCGAATTATGTCGGCCTGTTTCCGACTTTAAAATCCGCCAAAGTAATTGAACAGCAAGGGAGCATTCAACAAGTCAAATATCAGGTGCATATTCCCACCCCAATTCCCGTTTTAAACTTTAAAGAAACTGTGGTGATGCAGCATTATCTGGAAAATAACAGTATCAGCACACTAATTCTGGATGCGCCAATTCCCTATGGGGCCGGAAAGCTGGAATGGTTTGCACTGGGTCCCAATAAAACCTTAGTGACGGTGACGCAATGGGGCGATCTGAATCAGCCACAAGGTTTTCTGTTTAGCAAGATTCTAAATGCCCTGCCGGAAGCCAAACTCGGCATTCCTGCCGGCACTAATGCCTTTCTGCTTGAAGCTTTACAGCAGCGTTTTAAATACTCTTCTGCTATAACTTTAAATACGGCAGTGCCCCGGGTTCAGCTCAGTAATCAGCAAACCCAGAAAATTGCCCAGCTCAGTCAGAAATCAGGACAGCCCGTCAGTTTTATTTTGCCGAATTATCAGGTCAAGACCGGCAAAAGTTCAGAAAATCTAAGATTCAGTACTACCTATCAATATTTCTCGCATCCGACTGAGAAGCTGCAGCCCTGGTTATCGGCTCAGGCCAGCCAGAAACTCTTTCCGCGACAAATCAAAAAAGTGGAACTGAACCCAGTCAACCCGCAAAGTATTGATGCCAACTACAAGGTATCAGTAGGCTTGGGCGTCATTCAGATTCCCTTTAATTTTAAAATGCGTTTTGAACAGCCTAATACCTTACAAAACCAGTTCTATGCCAATGGTGGAGATTTAAAATTTGTACGGGGTGGAATGAAGCTTTTGCCGCAATCTCAGGGAACGCTATTCCAGATCACCAGTTCCATGAAAATTCATGATCAGGCGCCATTCTTACTGAAAGCCATGCGCAGCCTTCCCTATCATGACATGTTGCCGGCAGTTGGTGGTAATACCGTCTATGCCTTGAAGATACAGCAAAAATTAAAATCTTAAGTTCATGTCTAATTATTGGTTTTTTATATGAAAAATTAAAGACGTAAAAAAACCGCATCAATGTGCGGTTTTTTCAGAATTCTTTATCAAGATTGGTGCGCTCAGAGAGATTCGAACTCCCGACCCCTTAGTTCGTAGCCAAGTGCTCTATCCAGCTGAGCTATGAGCGCGACGTCTTGATGGGGTGCATTATATAGAGTTTTCAGCACTTGTTAAGTGTTTTTTAATAAAATCACAACCGAACGTACAGTAATTAAACGATACTGCAATATTTCAGTTTTTTTAATGAAAATTCCTGCGGATTTAGAGTTAAAAACAATAACCCAGACTTGGCGAGATTTCAGGATTAGCTAAATTAATCTTTCAGTTACCTCATATTCATTTGCTCACAGCCTAATAGAGCTATTCTCCAACCAGGCCAGTTTTAACCTTGCCTGCCCGCTGATAACAGCTCAATACCACGCCATTTGAAGTCACTTGATGATCTGTCAGTGCAAATGCTGCTGGCATAGAGTCTCCAGCAAATAGACGTTTTCCTCTGCCCAATATCACAGGAAAGGTCATTAAATAGAGTTCATCCACAAGATCATGTTTAAAAAGGGCCTGTGCCACTGCGGCACTGCCATACACTCGAATATTCCCCTCCCCTGAAGCCTTCAGGTTAATGATCTCATCAATACTTTTTAGAAAGATCGTATTTTGCCAGTCCGAGTGATCCAAACTGGTGGATAGCACATATTTATTCACTTCATTAATTCCTGGCCAGTCTTCAGCATGCTTCGGTCAGTAGGGTTCAAAAATCTGAAAGGTATTCTTACCAATCAGAATATCGGTGGACTGCATCCATTTTTGCATGATGCGATCAAATACTAGATCGGGTTCAGTACTAAAATACGGCGCCACCCAGCCACCATATTGAAAGCCACCCGATGTGTCCTCTTCCGGACCGCCGGGTGCCTGCATTACACCGTCTAGAGTTAGAAATTCCTGGACAATAATTTTTCTCATCACAATGCCCTTATTTTTATTGAGTCATCTAGGATTTATTTTTAGCATGTGATTCAGGCGGATTCTGTAAATTTTAGGCACAAAAAAACCGCAACATGTGCGGTTCATTGTTCAAGTTGGTGCGCTCAGAGAGATTCGAACTCCCGACCCCTTAGTTCGTAGCCAAGTGCTCTATCCAGCTGAGCTATGAGCGCGTAACTTGTGTCGTCTTTATTAGACTGCGTTATTTTCCGGTTTACTTATTGGTGCGCTCAGAGAGATTCGAACTCCCGACCCCTTAGTTCGTAGCCAAGTGCTCTATCCAGCTGAGCTATGAGCGCGACATAAGTAAAGTGGCGGTGAGAGAGGGATTCGAACCCTCGATACAGTTACCCGTATGCGTCCTTAGCAGGGACGTGGTTTCAGCCACTCACCCATCTCACCGTAACGTGCCGCCATAATACAAATTTCGGCATAGCACTGCAAGCACAGCTTGAAAAAAAACTGCATATTTTTGCTCGTTTAAATACTTTTTAAACAATTTCCCTGTTTTTAGTCATTTAAGTCCTGAAAAAACCCGATAAATTTCCAGTTATCTAAAATTAGCCAAAAATCGAAAACTTAAACAGATTATTGCAATCATTTACGTGCAGTCTGCACTGACATGACTTATGCTAAACCTATCTCCAAGGACACTTTAAAGATATGATGAAAAATTGGGTCGATCCTGAAGCAAAAGCTGAAGCCGAACGTTATGACAACCCTATTCCAAGCCGTACCCTGATTCTCGAAACTATAGAAGAAAAAACTGCCCTGTCCCATGCTGACCTGGTGGAATATTTTGAAATTGCCGATCAAAAAAGTATTGATGCCCTGAGCCATCGTCTGATTGCGATGGTACGTGACGGGCAATTGATGAAAGACGGTTACAAGTTCCAGATTGCGGCGGAACAGCCTGAGCATGAAGCAACGGTATATATCAACTCCAAGGGAAGCGGCACAGCCAATATTTCAGGTGAAGATGACCTGCTCTTACCTGAGCGTGAATTGCGTCAGGTCTTTAATGGTGACCGTGTTAAAGTCCGTCAGACCTCAGTAGATCGCAAAGGTAAAGCTTGGGGCTTTATTACCGAAGTCTTGCAGCATCGTGTCAAACAGATCATCGGGAAAGTGTCTGAATATGAAGGCGAATACTTTGTTCAGCCAGCCAATCCAAATGCACATCAGCCAATTACTCTAGAAAAAGAGCTGATCGAGCATGCCAAGGTCAAAGTCGGCGATTCAATCCGCGTGGCAATTGATACCTACCCAACCAAAGAAGAATTTGCGACTGGCCATATTGTGCAGTCGATGGCAGATAAAGCCGATACCGAAATCATCATTCCACAGACGATTCTGGAATATGGCCTGCCGTATGAATTTCCTGAAGAAGTGTTGAAAGAAGCGGAAAGTTTTAAAGAACCTTCTGCCAAAGACCGTGAAGGCCGTGTCGATCTACGTGATTTAGCGCTTGTCACCATTGACGGGGAAGATGCACGTGACTTTGATGATGCGGTCTATGCAGAAAAACGTCCGGGCGGTGGCTATCGTGTGGTCGTGGCAATTGCTGATGTGAGTCATTATGTACGTCCGGGCAAACCACTGGATGATGAAGCTCAAGAACGCGGGACATCCGTGTATTTCCCACACTTCGTTTTACCAATGTTGCCTGAAGCACTCTCTAATGGCCTGTGTTCATTAAATCCGAATGTCGATCGCCTGTGCATGGTCTGTGACCTGAAACTGTCACGTGCTGGCCGAGTCACTGGTTATGAATTCTATCCTTCAGTCATGCATTCCAAGGCACGTCTGACCTATGATCAGGTCGCGAAGTATTTTGAAGGTGACAGTACAGCAATCACTGAAGATCGTAGTGTACGTAAATCACTAAATACCCTGTTTCAGTTGTATCAGATTCTAAAAGGCTTGCGTGCTGAACGTAATGCAATGGAATTTGAAACCATTGAAACCTATATGACTTTCGATGAGCTGGGTGGTATTAATGAAATTCTGCCACGTACCCGCAATGACGCGCATAAGCTGATTGAAGAATGTATGTTGCTAGCCAACGTTGCAGCAGCTGAATATGCATTGAAAAATGAAATACCGATGCTGTACCGGGTGCATCAACCCCCTGAGTTCTCACGTATCCAGAAAGTTCGTGATTTCGTGAAACTGCTGGGTCTGCCATTCCCGGAACAGCCAACCCAAGCTGACTATCAAGCGGTGATTGAAGCGACCAAAGACCGGATTGATGCGCCAAGTATTCATGCCGTGTTATTACGCTCCATGATGCAGGCCTATTACGGTGCCGACAATGCTGGTCACTTTGGTCTGGCTTATGAAGCGTATACACACTTCACCTCTCCAATTCGCCGTTATCCGGATCTGTTATTACATCGTGCTATCAAAGCTCATTTGAGTAAAAAGCCATATCCAATTTCAGGTGCATCTTTAGATGATGCCGGTGAGCATTTCTCAGCGACAGAACGCCGTGCTGATGAAGCCTCCCGCTCTGTAACGACCTGGCTGAAATGTCACTATATGCAGCAACATCTTGGTGAAGAGTTTGTTGGCATTATCAGTGCAACGGCTGAATTTGGTTTGTTTGTCACGCTGAAAGACCTCTATGTCGATGGTATGGTACATGTGAGCCAGTTGGGCGATGACTTCTTTGTCTTTGATCAAAGCAGCCAGAGTCTGGTCGGCCAGAACCGTGGTCAAATCTTCAGTCTGGGCGATGAAGTCAAGATCAAGGTCGCTGGAGTCAATCTGGAAGAACGCAAAATTGATTTTGAACTGATCCAGCAACTGACTCATGCGGGTCGTCCAATTCGCGCCCGTGCTCCACGTGTCGCAAAGAAAAAACCTGCACCACGTCCGGAAGCAAAAGAGGAAGTCTTCAATAATCATGAGCGTGCGCAAAAAGCCCAGCCCAGTGATGATGGAGAACAACCCATACGACGCAAAAAAGACAAATCCAAACCCAGTTCCTACAGCAAAAAGCCTGCTAAAAAATCTGCAGGAAAGTCTGAAGCAAAGGCTAAAGATAAAGTGAAGAAAAAATCCAAGATCAAAAAGAAAAAGTCGAATGCAAAAGCCAAGACTGAATAATTTCTGATGATCATAAAAAGAGCGCTACGGCGCTCTTTTTATTTTATAATTCAGTTAAATAACGACTAAAAAAATATCATGCTTATTGCATCAAATAATAAACAGCATTTACATATCTATGCGATTCTAATTTTTACGATTTTGATCCTCAGTGACTTTATTGCACTCAAGTATTTTAATTTTGTAGCAACGCCACTTACGAATTATTTTGCATTGATTATAAGCTGTGTCATATGTATTGGAATATTGCTGTATTTTATAAGACTCAAACAGCATGGTTTATGGTTTCCACCTTATCATTGGCGTAATTTCAGAAAGTGCCCCAAATTTTATAGTCTTTTTATCTTTCCTTCGGTCATGATCTCAGCACTTTGGATTAATCTGACCACCTATCCACCCTATCTTTATACGAAGCTGACAGGCGAAACTAACAGTATTTCGATTACTACTCAGGCTGGGAAATTCAAAGGTGTTCGAAATCATATCTCTTATGCCTTTGACACAGAATATAGACATTTACCGGTTATGGAGTTATCTGCTTCTGAGTTTCTGCTTTATCAAAATAAACCCGTTGAACTACAGCTTAAGCTTACAACAAGTAATTTAGGCAGCATTGTGCATGAGATTGAAGAGATCAGGATCCAGTCTGAAGTCGAATAAATAATACCGTCGTATGCTTGATTTCCCTGCCAATAAGCCCTACATCTAGATTTAACACAGGAAATGACTTCGGCAGAAACGACATGACATTAGAAAAAGCAACTTTACCCGTTCCACAATTCGATCAGATTACGCTGGCAGATCTTAAACAAAAAATTGAAAACTGCATTCAGCAAGGTTTGCAATTTCTAAATGAACTGAACCAGACACCTGATACTGTCCAGGAACAACTTGCTGTTCTGAAACAGGTCGACACGTTAGAAAATAATATGAGCGAGTCCTGGGGCGTTTTGTCGCATCTCAACGCAGTCATGAATAATAGTGAAACCCGTGATGTCTATCAGGCATTATTACCGGGTCTAAGTGATTACTATACCCAGTTGGGCCAGCATACGGCGCTATATCAAACCTATCAGCATGTACAGGATGCACCGGTCTTCAATGAACTGCCGGAAGCCCAGCAAAGTGCAATTAAACTGGCGCTACGTGACTTTAAATTGTCAGGCGTAGCTCTAGAGGGTGAAGCAAAAAAACGCTATGCGGAAATTTCTGCACGTTTGTCACAACTTTCCTCAGATTTCTCCAATCATGTACTGGATGCAACTCAAGCTTATTTCAGACCGCTTAAGGAAGAAGAATTAGCGGGGCTGTCTGAAAGTAATATTGAACTGTTAAAACAATATGGCCAGCAACGTGAACTGGATCAGCCGGTTGCTACTTTAGATTTCCCGTCTTATCTGGCAATTATGACTCATGCCGAAGATCGTGGCCTGCGTGAAGAACTCTATAAAGCCTATACCACACGCGCGTCAGATCAGTCCGAACAGACTGAATTTGACAATACAGCCATCATGGAAGAAATCCTGAAATTACGTCAGGAAATGGCAGCACTATTAGGCTTTAATAACTATGCCGAATATTCACTGGCCAGCAAAATGGCGCCAAATGTCGAAGCTGTTGATGAATTCCTCCGTGATCTGGCGGAACATGCCCGTGCGCCTGCTAAACAGGAAGTGGCTGAACTGAAAGCCATTGCTGCTGAAGATGGCATCACAGAATTAAAGCCTTGGGACAGCAGTTACTATTCTGAAAAGCTGAAAATGCAGCAGTTTAATCTGTCTCAGGAATCGCTAAAACCCTACTTCCCGGCTCCAAAAATCTTGCAAGGCTTGTTCAGTATCCTGAAACGTTTATATGACATTCAGGTGGTTGAACGTGAAGCGCCAGTTTGGCATCCAGATGCGCGTTATTTTGAACTGGAAGATCAAGGCGAAGTGATTGGCGGTTTCTATTTTGACCTCTATGCACGTCAGGGTAAACGTGGCGGTGCCTGGATGAGTGGATTCCGTTCACGCATGCAAATTGCTGAAGGACTGCAAAAACCGATCTGCTATATGGTGGCAAACTTTACTCCACCAGTCGGTAACCGTCCTGCACTACTGACTCATGATGAAGTGATTACTCTGTTCCATGAGTTTGGTCATGGTCTGCATCATATGCTGACAGAAGTAGACAATATTGCCGTGGCTGGTACACATGGCGTAGATTGGGATGCTGTCGAACTACCAAGCCAGTTTATGGAATTCTGGGCTTGGGATAAGGACAGTTTAAACCTGCTCAGCGAACATATCGAAACCAAGGAAGTCTTACCTGCTGACTTGTTAAAAGCTTTATTAGATGCCCGTTTCTTCCAGTCCGGTATGCAAACTTTGCGTCAGCTGGAATTTGCTTTATTCGACCTGACCATTCACCGTGCCAATCCAGCATTGAGTGCTGAACAGATTCAGGCAACCTTAAACGAGATTCGTGAAAAATATGCCGTTTTACCTACTACAGCATATAACCGATTCCAGCACAGCTTCAGTCATATCTTCGCGGGTGGATATGCAGCGGGCTATTATTCTTATAAATGGGCAGAAGTTTTGGCCAGTGATGCCTTCGATCGCTTCGAAGAAGAGGGAATTTTTAACACTGAAACCGGAAAGCAGTTTAGACAAAAAATTCTAGCAGTTGGCGGAAAAGATACAGCACTTGACGCATTTATCAATTTCCGCGGACGCGAGCCAAAAATAGATGCTTTGTTACGTCATCAAGGTTGGACGAACCGCTCTAAAAACGCTTAAACTACGTTTTTAAGTAAATCACAGGGTGAGTATGATGGCTATCAAACGTCGTTTCATTGCAGGCGCAAAATGTCCTAAATGTCAGGCGTTGGATCGGATCGTTATGCTGACCTCTGGTGAAGCTGAATGGATTGAATGTATCGAATGTGGGTATGAAGAAAACCGTCCTACCCATATCGAGGAACCTGAGTCACCAGCCGTTCCGGATGAAATTGGTGTGATTCAGTTTAAACCCCGTCAGCCAAAAGAATAATTTCGAGAACCTAAATGACTCTAGATCATCGACAAAATCCTAAACTTTTATGGGGAATAGTGAGTGGATTAATTGTTGTGATTATTGCTGTTCTAATAATTACACAGTTTTTTCTCACGCAAAATGAAACATTACCGGCACATCAGGGTGACTTGATGCATGCACCGATGACACAAGCCACACCTAAAGCAGAACCTGAACCAGAAGAAATTGTGCCTACTTCTGAAAATGTCCTGGTCGATGCCTCTATTATGAGAGAAGAAGTCACTGAGAATGCCACTTTGGCGAAAGAAGAAATTGCCAAACTGGAAGATATTCAGCAACAGCTCAATGAGCAGGAAAAAAGCCTGAAGCAACAGCATAGTGATGCGGATGAGCTGATTAAACTCAAAGAGGAACAAATCAAGTTACTCGAAGCACAACTGGCACAATAGTCAGAATGAGTTAGGGATTTTCAGCTAGAATATCCACAGATTTTCTAGCTAAGTTCCCTCATGAGTGTAGCCTCTCCCTCGCATCTGGTTAAGGCAATTGTCTTTCTGACCTGTTCCGCTTTTTTGTTTTCAGTCATGGGCGTCTGTATCCGCTTCGCCTCACACACCGTTGACAATGCCACTGTGGTATTTTTCCGGAATTTTGTCGGCCTGTTTATTTTTCTTCCTTTGATCTTCAATAAAGGAATCAGCTTTTTTAAAACTGAAAAACTCTGGATGCACACCTGGCGCTCTGTCGCAGGTCTGACGGCGATGTATGGCTTTTTCTATGCCATTGCACATTTAAAGCTCTCCAATGCCATGGTTTTCACCTATTCCTCACCGATTTTTATTCCATTGATTGCCTGGCTGTTTCTAAAAGAAAAAGTCACTCAAAGCATGTTACTGGCTGCTGCGATCGGTTTTATTGGCGTGTTGTGCGTAGCCAAGCCTGATTCCGGTTTATTTAACCTGATGTCCGTGATTGGCTTGAGTGCCAGCTTCTTGGCTGCTATGGCTTTTGTCACGGTTCGTGCACTGACTCAGACCGAACCACCAGAACGGATTGTGTTTTATTTCTGTTTGATCGGCACCCTGATTTCCATGATTCCAATGTTCTGGCATTGGCGTCCTTATACCCTGACTGAACTCGGTTATTTAATTGCAGCCGGTTTATTGGCAAATACCAGCCAGTTATTTCTATCCAATGCTTATAAACTGGCACCTGCTGGTCAGATTGGACCAGTGAACTATATTGCGATTTTCTTCGCTGGCTTATGGGGCTATTTATTCTGGCAGGAAGTTCCGGATCTCTATAGCCTGCTCGGATTAGGGCTGATTTTTTGTGGGATTTTACTTTGCAGTCCTGTTTTACAAAATAAGCTTAAGCTGCGTTAAGGCCACAATAAAAAAAGCACCCGAAGGTCATTGCTGTCCCACAATTTTTCACAAGAGGAAGCTCAAATGAGCTTCCTCTTGTTTTATGGGTATTTTATCGGGTGAAAATAAAGCTTTTAAAGTTCTTCTTTCAAACAAATTCACTTGAATTATTCTGAGTAAACGTTGAACTGTCCAACCTGTTTTTCCTAAATGTTGAGCGAAACTCACCAATAAATAGGCGATCATCGCAATCCAGATTTGTGTCTGAATTGCGTTCCTGCTGCGGCCTAGAAACGCTTTTAATTTGAGATTCTGCTTAATCGCCTTAAAGAACAGCTCAACTTTCCAACGATCTTTATAAAT
>NZ_JBHDVN010000026.1:0-36423 GCF_046635365.1 Acinetobacter sp. NIOH-H-8 | reverse complement strand
TCAGGCATTTAGTTGAAAATATGTTTTGTAGATTAAAGCAATTTAGAGGAATAGCTACTCGATATGACAAGCTCAAAAGAAATTATCAAAGTTCTGTTGCCTTAGCCTGTATATTTTTATGGCTACCTTTATAGGGTTAATTATGGACAGTAAGTGTCAACAGACCCTATTTTCCTGTTCTGCTTTCATGACCGCTCTTATTAATAATTATTTCTATCAAATCATAACCTTAAGGTTTATAAAATAAAACTAAAGAAAACCTATCGCTTATTTTGTATTTTAATTATCTTAGTTTCTCATCTACATATATTTAATCCGTTTCACTTAACGAATCAATTTTTAACAAGATCTCTCTGTATATTGATAGCTCATACTTTTAATGTAAATCCTAATACAGAAGAACAAGAGGATGATCTTCAATGAAAAAAATATTATGGCCTGCTTTATTGGTAGTAACAGTTACTAGTTTAAGTGCATGTTCTAAACAGAATGACCGCGATATGGCCAGTGCAGATACTCAATCTAATACCACAAATGCTCCTGTTACTACAGAGACTACAAATAGTCAAAGCAATATGAGTACTGAGATGAGCAGTAATGCCACTGCCAACTCAAACTGGGCAGGTGAATATGAAGGTGTTTTCCCGTGTGCTGACTGCGAAGGTATTAAAGTTGAACTAGATCTTAATCCTGACAAAACTTATGAATTGAGTGAGGAATATTTAGGTAAAACTGGAAATAATGAAACTGAAACCAAAGGTAGCTTCACTTTCGATCCTCAACAACCTTCTATTATCGTCCTAGATGGAAAAGCTGAAAACCGGAAGTTTTATGTAGGTGATAATTTTATTGAAGCTCGTGATATAGAAACAGGTAAGGAAATACAGAGTAATCTGAATTATAAATTAGTTAAAAAATCACCTTAATCATTTTCTAACTTAATAAAAAATCCCCGCAATTGCGGGGATTTTTTGAGCATATAATCGGGTAATGAATTACATCATGCTTCACAACCATGTCCGCACGTATAACCTTGCATTACCACGATACTTAACCAATTGTTTTTAATAATGTTCCGGAATTACCACGCGTCACCTTAGTACACGTGACATTACTAAAATCTGTGAGTAACCTTGTGAGTAACGAAATCAATTATAAGGTCTTACTCACATCCTCATGTTAAATGATTTTCAAATCAAGCAATTAAAAGCCAAAGATAAAATGTATCGTGTTGCAGACCATTTTGGGCTATGCATTGAAGTAAGAACATCAGGAAGAAAATTCTGGCGTTACCGCTACCGTTATTTAAACATCCCCAAAATGTTAACGATTGGTGCCTACCCAGAGATTAGCTTATCTTACGCTCGTGATAAGACACGTGAGTATCGTAGTCTTTTAGCTCAAAATCTCGACCCTGTAACAGAGCAAAAGAAAGCGCTTGATTCCGCATTGGATGCAATACAGCATACTTTTAAAAGTATCTCGAATGAATATTTAGAAAAGTACAAGGACACTCACTCACAAGAATGGTATGAAAACAGGCTGAGATACTTTAAAAAAGATATCTATCCCGTCATTGGCAATAAGCCAATCAAAGAAGTGAATTCAAATGATATTCGAGTGATTTTGGATAATACCATTACACGAATTCGCAAAAGCAAAAGAGGTACTGGTGAAGTTAAAGCAATCTATGTAAGACAAATCTGCGCTGAAGTCATGCAATACGCAATTATCACACTGAAGATAATCAATGATCCTACAATTGCGCTACGCAGCTATATCAGACGTCCTCCTGTTAATCACGCTACCCCTTTAGAAGAAAAAGATAAGAAAGTGATTCTGGCTTTGATCAATCAATATGGTGGAACTACTGGCACACAGAATGCTTTAAGGACTGCCTTATACAGTATGCTACGTACGATAGAAATACGCAGGGCTAAAAAGTCTTTTGTTAATCTAAAAGATGCGACCTTAACTATTCCTCGTGTATCAAATGCACAGATTAAGGATGGTAAAAGGAATATGAAGAAGAATAGGACGCATGTTGTACCTTTATCTACACAAATGCTAGAAATTATAAAAGAGCAGTTACAGCTTTACCCTGACAGTATTTACTTATTCCCTGGGGATGATGGCATATCAATGTTGGGGAAAAATACACTCAATGAAGCACTCGTTAACATGGGTCTAGGCCATATTACCATGCATGACTTCCGTGCAACTGCATCCACCTATTTAAACGAACAGAATTACAGTAAGGACTGGATTGAATTACAGTTAGCCCATGTAGATGGTGACATGTCCCGAGCTTCTTACAACCATGCAAGTTGGTTAAAAGATCGAAGACAGATGATGCAGCATTTAGCTGATACTATTGATCATTGGCATGAATGACATCAAAAATAATACTGTTAGATTAAATCACCCATGACATCTAACAGTCTTTGGTTTTTATGACGTTCAATGAGCCTTGCCTTCATCCCTAAGGAAATAGGTGTTTCAACATCCAAAATGGGATGATCTCCAATAAAGAGCATTTCTGGAAAGTCACAGCCAAAATGTGCCTGAATCACCTTATAAATTTGATGTTCAGGCTTTATGGCTCCAACCTCATAACTAAATACAACAGCATCAAGAAAATCAGGGAGTAGTTTTCTAAGTTGTTCACCATAAGGCATCGCCAAGTTGGAACAAAGCGCAATTTTAAAACCTCTTTCTTTTAAAATTTGCAGCGTAGGCATTGTATCTTCATACAGTTGAATTGTGCTTAATTCAAGCTGAAGATCATTGTTGATCTCCCTCAAAAGTTGCCCTGGTAGTTCTACTCCGAACTTCATCGCTAATTGTGCAACATCAACAGGATTTGACATGATGATCTTTGCATCTTGTGCACTTGGTTTTCTACCATTAGCTTTTAGCCACTTCATCAACTTACGATATGGGGATCGGCTCTCACCAATTTTGACAAGTGTCCCAAAAGCATCAATCACAATAACTTTAGGAAAGTGATTCATCATTCTTACTATGGATAAATATTTTATATTGAGTTTAGCCCAGTAAAGACGAAGAGAGTTTGTAAAATTAAATAAAGTTGCGTTGAATAGCCATCTATCCAAATAAGCAGAAGTGCAGCAGGAATTGATACAGTTAGTCCATGTAGATGGAGATATATCACGAGCACCTTATAACCACGCAAGCTGGTTAAATGACGGAAGAGAGATGATGCAGCATTTAGCTGATACTATTGATAGTCGGTAAAAAAAATAGTTAATTATTTGTTCTAGCTCAAATCTGAGCTAGAACAAATAGAATAAGATCAAACAATACCATCAATAAAAAGCTTTAAAATATTTTTTTCAATCGTGAGCAGTCCTGTAAAGCAGTTGATGGCAACTACCCTATTATAAACAATGATAAGAACTTTGATTTTCCTACTCATTAACTTAATAAGATAAGGGGATTACCCTTATAAACTAATTCAATATAAAAAGATCTTGCTGAACTTTTTGAATTACATTCTCTTCAGGTTCTTTATTTACCCAAACTCTTTGCTCTACATCTTGAATTAAACTACTAGCATGATTCGTAGGTTTAATACTCATTGCATTGAGTTTCTCAATCAAAGACTGAACCATATTTTCACGTTCAATTGACCAACTCGATGCAAAGCATCTCCAGAATGTCCATCCTGCACGTTCTAAAGCACGTTGACGAATCATATCATCATGCCATTGTTCTGGCCCATGATAGCTATCACCATCACACTCAACTGCTAAACGCTGATCTCCATCCGATTCAACCACTAAATCAATTCGATAGCTTCCAACCTTGACCTGTGGAGTAACTGTGTATCCCATTTTATGTAATACCGTGAATACAGATTTTTCAAACTCTGATTCACATAACTCTAATTTTGCTTCAAATGATGCTTTTTGATTCTCTTGCAAATCATAAAAATGATTGAGTAAATTCAGCCTTAAATCTTTTGGTGATATATGATCACCACTCACGGAGTGGACAAGATACATCCGTTCACGAGCACGGCTTGCAGCCACGTTAAATCTCTGTTCATGATCGGATCGACTCAAAGCATGACAATTCTGAGGATCTGCTACCATAGATAGGAAAATAATATCTCTTTCTGCACCTTGGAATGCTGAGGCATCCCCACAAGCAAATTGAACTTGGGTAAGAGCCCCTGCACCAAATTCATTCAAAGCTTCTGATTGAATGAACTCAGCCTGTGCTGGCCCCAATAATGAGATCACGCCAATTGATCTATTCGCATATCGTTCATCTTTAAGAAGAAGCTTCATTTCCTCAATAATTGCTTTCGCTTCTATTCGATTAATATGTTTGCTGTTTTTAGATTCTCTATACCCCTGCGGTGTATAAATTGCGACTAAGGCTGGGCTTAACTGCTCAGATTTCTTCGATAATCGCATTGGCTTAATACGGTTACCATAAAAGTTTTTATTACTGTAACTAATGATCGCAGGATGACAGCGGAAATGCTCTAGAAGCATCACGCTTGACTCATAGATAGAAGAAGCCATGTCGTATAAAGACATATCTGGTGTTAAATATGCAGCATGTGGCTGACCATGTAGATAACGATTTCTTAATACATCAATTTGAGCACTTGCTAGACCGACATTACTTGGAGAAACCTGTTTATTATCCCCTACAACTAATAATTTTTTAGCACGCATTAAAACAGGTAATACGTCAATTGATGATTGTGACGCCTCATCTACAATCACTAAATCAAAGAGACCTAATTCAGCAGGCATAGATTCAGAAACCTGAAGATGTGACATGACCCAGCAAGGAATAGCTGCTGTTGCCTCTTTAAGGGCCGCTTGAGCATCTTTTCTATAACGTGGAGCGTTCTTGCCTGTCCCTTTTCCATAGTGTTGTACAGCAATTTTATAGCGCTGTAATGCAACTAAAATTTTATCTGAGGCATTTTCCTTTAATGCCAACCACGTCTTGTTTGCTGCCAATTGAGCGTAATTCTGAGACAGATTCTTCTCGTGAATACGACGACGCTCATACAAGTTTTCAATTCGACTTGTATTACTAATAGTCATTACAAAAGTCTCAAGACGCTTCCATTCCCAAGCCTCGACCAATGTGTTACGTAATATAGGATCCTCAATTTCTTGGGCGTAAGGAATCTCTAGAATATCTTTACTAAGAATCACAGCATTTGTTTGGCTCAATTTAATACTGGCCAATTTAACTCTGTCAAAATCCTCAGTTAGATCTTTCAAATGAGCTAATTTCTTTAATAGATCGGCATATTCTCTTAATTCATTTTCATATAGCGAATCTGAATCAACCTGGGACACAATTTTTTTCAACTGATTTGATATTTTATTATCAAACTCTGATAAATAAAGTATTTGATCAGCCAGTTGCTGTTGATAGACTTCTAAATTAAATATTTTTAACTTCTGACCTAATAATTGAATCAAGTCATCAATATTTTTAGGTAATCCATAGAAATCAAAAGATTTAGCTCTACTAAAAACTTTTAGATAATTGGCACTAAATACATCCAAATACTTATTTTTCAAATCTAGGCATTTTTGGGTTCTAATGATGAGCTGCGTGAACTCTTTTAATATTTCATCAATACCACGATTATTTAACTCGATTAAAGGGATATCTAATTGTGCTGCAATACTATTCCATTTACTCATAAAAACATTAAGAGTTTGCCTTCTATCAATATATTCTTTAACTCTTTTCCACTCATCTGATGTATCAGGATATTTTCCAGAAACTTTAATTGACTTAAATAATTCTTGTAATTCAGCAGTACCAAAATGATACCAATTAAATGGCTTACCTATATCAACAGCACGTTGAACAGCTTGGTATTCTTTTGAGTTTGGTTGTATCTCAAAATTCAGCTCTATGGGATCAGTTAATAGCGATTTTCTGTATTCCACTAAAGGTTGAACTTCTTGAATAAGGTTCGTATAGATATCCAGCTCCATACCCTTATCTTCTGAATTTATCTTTTTGAAATAACTCAATAACCATGGTTCTGCATGATCAAGAACAAGATTTAGATCTTCCAGATAAATCTTTAACCAATCTCTTAGCTCATTAATTTCTACTTCAGAAGTAATTTCCTTGAAACTATGTTTGTCATTTTTCTTTAAGAATTCCTCAATCTCATCCTTTTCTTTTAAGAATTCACTTAATTTTTTTAGACTCGTCGAATCTAATAATCTCTCAGGAACTGGCAGAGAGCCATAATTTATGAATGGTAAATCTGTACCTATTTTCTTCCTTGAGTCTCTCAGTTGAATCAATTCAATCTGGGAAAAAGGAAACTGGTCTTTATTCTCTAAAGTTAATTGGTCGGTAAACCATTCATAGGATGCTCTACTTTCTAATACCGTCTTCACGATATCCATAGGTAATTTTTTATTACCATCTACCTCAATATTCTGATAATGCTTTTCTGCAAAGTTATATATTTCTCGATCAATCAAAGCCATTTCATGATGATTATGATCCACTTGTTGTTTTAAAACTTCAATCGTTCTTTGAACCTCACCAACATTCATCTGAGTAATCTTTTGGACAATCAGATCAATTGAAGATTCAAGCTGATTTTTACTTTCTTTACTTGAGCCAATTCTACTAACTACTAAAGGTTTTAACTCATCAGGAATCTTCTCATGTACTGTTTTCAGAACATGTGACTGCTGTGCAGTTACTAGTACTTTTTTTCCATTCGCCAAATAATGGCAGATAATATTTGCAATGCTATGTGTTTTACCCGTACCTGGCGGACCTTGCACCACTACACCACTGCTAGTTAGCAGGTTCTGAACAATAGTAATTTGTTCTTTGTTATAAGGCAGTGGGAAATAAAGCTCTTCAACTTTTGATCCAAATCCTTCAGTTCCAGAACGCCCCCTAAAACTGTAAGTCTCCTTTTTATTAATATTATTACTTAACTCTGTCACTAATGATAAAGGTTGTTCAGGTATAATTACTGATGGATCATTAAGCCTAGTTTTTAATAACTCAATATCATCACTTAAAATAGAATTTCTTTTAGGGCGACTAAACAGTACCGATGTTAATGTCACTGTTAAGTTCTTAGATGGTATCGCTCTATTCTCTGCCTCAACAATTGTTCCTCTTGAGAAGATATTAGCAACAAAGGCTTCGACTAGATCTGAATATGTTTCTCCTTCAAATAATGCTAGTGAACGCCCATTATCTAAGTTTTCTTTTAAAGCTAATTTCACTTGCCCTGAAGTGGGTATATCATCCTCTAATAAAATGGCATCCATTTCGATATTGGCACGTGTATCTTTAGCACCTACACGTATTAATCCATTTTTTTCTATTTCCATTTCTAAAGGAATAGTAATTAAAGGATATGAATAAGATTTTTGAGTAGTAGGAAGTACCCAATCAACTAAACCAAAACCTGCAACAATTTCCTCACCATCGCCTGTTCCACCTAGGTTAATTGCAGTATTCCAAGAGAATAATTTGTCATAAACAATAATGGATTTTTTAATCTCATCATTGTCTTGTTTCCAAAGTTCCCAATTATTTCGATAATTTTTAAATTCTTTAAACAACTTCTGAATTATGCCAATTTTAGTGATCAAATCATTTGCCACTAAAAAGTAAGCTAATCGCAAGTGATCAACTCGCTTAAAAGATACTAGCTTATTTAAACTAGCATAATTAAAAGTCGGTACTTTTTCAGTTTCAACATGGATGTGCAAAGACAGTTGTTTAGATGGTATAGGCATCGATTGAAGTTGTAAGCGTTCAATTTGAAACCACCAATCACTATCATTCAGAATCTTTAAACCACGAAGTTTTTTAAGATCATAGGAATAAAATCTATTACCATTAATTTCATATTGAATTTTTTGAGTATCCTCAGCTTGATGAGATACATAGTCCAATAATTGGATCAGCCTATTCTTAGCAAAATTACTGATTTCATGTTCATGCTGCATAATCAAATTTTCTACTTTCTTAGGTACTTCTATTTCGGATATGGAAGAAATTATTGACCATCTAAAATTGTCATCTTTGAAAAAATATTCTTGATTTTTATCAAGGAAGGAATTTACCTCCTTCTTTTCAACACCAAGAATTTTAGCAATTTCCCTTCCCGTTAAATTAGGTTGAGTATGCAGAATATTTGCAATTACATCCTTCATGCTAAAAATACTTCCTGATGATCTAACAGTTACAATAAATCATATATCAAAACTTCTAATCCCCACTTAATTATTTAGTATGGATACTAATGAGCAATTCATTTGAGGTAGATCAGAAAATTAACAACTATATTTAATATGAATCTTAATAATATAAATAAATAGCTACTCATATTTTATATAAATCAATAACTCTCCCACTTCTACTTCTAAAGCAGTACAAATCTTATCAATCGTCTCAAAATCTATACGAACGGACTCGTCGTTATACAGTTTATAAAGCGTACTTTTATTAATACCTGTCTCTTTTACAAGATCTGCAACACGCATTTTTCTTTCAGCTAACAATACAGCCAAGTTCGACTTAATCATACTTTTTCCTAGTTAAATAGTAAAAAATACTTGAAATCCCGTAAAATTATGATAATTTACGTCTAAGGAATAAATTTTCCTACTTTCCTAGTACTTTTTATGAGGTTGATTATGCCATAGCTGCAGATAATTCCCCATATATTTTACGAAGAACAAAAAATTCAGGCCTGTGCAAACAACTTATACCTCTCTCGCCAAAGTGAACCATAAGTCGTGCAAACAAGCCTGAGATACCACCAAGACGTAAATCATGAGGTACTTACCAATGATAAAGAAAATAAAATCTAAACGAAATCCCTATTTCCTTGTACTGCCTAATTCTGGCTGTCAGGAGATTCACCATGTTTGATAAATCAGTATTTGATGGTGTCGTCGTATGTGAAGCTGCCGATGCAATGGCAAATCATATTATCACTGAGTTTGAAATCCCTCGTTTAGATCGTTTGGCTACTAAGCTCAAAGTAAATAGCTGCTTCAATGATCATCAAGCCCTTCGTCTTTGGGCTGATCGTTTATGTGAAAACTATCCCATTACCAATGATTTCACCGTATACGACTTAGAAGATCTCATACAAACGGCTCGTATACTTTTTTTAAAAATATTTTCTTAATTCTCTTCTGGGGCATGTTTGAAATGCCCCTACCTTTTGTAGGTTCAAAATGAATACTGACGCAACAATTTGGATGCCACTGTATATTGGTGATCTTCAAGCGAAATTTACTCGACTTTCGAGCGAACAAGTGGGTGCTACCCTTTTTCTCATGATGGACTTTTGGAAGAATGGTCCTATACCAAGTGAACCCAACATTTTGATGAGTGTGACCAAACTAACTAGTCCTAAAACCAAGAGCCTAATAACTACATTAAAAATCCTGAATCTTTTTGAAGAAGTAAATGGATTTATTCAATCTAACTACATCACTACATTAAAAGAACAAGCTATTCTCAATCAAAAGATGAAATCTGAACGTGGGAAATTAGCAGCACAAGCTCGTTGGAATAAAAGCTCAAGTAATGCTGATGCATCAGATTCGGAGTGCTCTAGCAATGCACAAGCATTACTTAAAGAATGCCCTTCACCTTCACCTTCACCTTCACCTTCACCTTTACCTTCATCTTCATCTTCATCTTCATCTTCATCTTCATCTTCATCTTCATCTTCATCTTCATCTTCATCTTCATCTTCATCTCAAAGGAAGGATGATAAAAATGAAGAAAAACCGATTAATCGAAAATGGATTTAGGAGTAGATGATGAATATAGGAATTGATCTTTTAAAAACTCCTAAGGAAGTTTTAAGCACCCTCTGTACAAAACATGGCTATCCATTAATAAAAATAGGTAGTCATCAAGTGTGCAAAGTCTGTGCGAAAGAAAATCTTGAACAAACGAATAGAGAACACAAGGAAGAGTTACAGCAAAAGTTGTTACAACACCGTATTCATAGCTCAGGACTAAATCAACGCTACTTGGAATGTGGTTTTTCTAATTATAGTGCTAGTACTATTGAACAGCAGCAAGTTGTCGAATGCTGTCAGAATTTCACACAGCAATTATTAAACGGATCGAAATCCAACCTTATCCTTTATGGCACACCAGGTACTGGAAAAACGCACCTAGGATCAGCGATCATTCGCAATGTTATCTATAAAACCAAAATGTCATCTCGTTATATAACGAGTGCTCAGATCGCAAAAACCATTATGAATTCATGGAGTATTGAAGATCAATCTGAAGAGCAATGGATTCAATTTTTTTCTGATTTTGATTTACTCGTCTTAGATGAATATGGGCTACATGATCGTCATTCGGCACGTTTAGAACTTGTTCATAAAGTGCTATATAAACGCTATGACATGATGAAGCCAACTATGATTATCTCTAATTTCAGTCTTGAAAATTTAGAACGAGATCTTGGTATACGTCTCTGGTCACGATTACATGAAAATCAATTAATCACAGTGCCTTGTTATTGGTCTGACTACAGAATGAAGTAGCAAAAAAAGCCTTGGTACTGCCAAGTGCAAAATCAACAACTACTTGAACACCCATTCTCATTCAAGTTGGACACTTTAATAAACTTATTCAGGAATTAAAGTGTCGCCTTACTTGGACAAGAATCAAAACTAGCCTCCTTCTTTACCTCTCTTTTTACGCATAGATTCACCTTCTAGATTAAAAATATGGGATCGATGAACAATGCGATCTAATAATGCCTCTCCAACCGTTTGGTCTTCAAAATGATTTAGCCATATATTCGTTTCATATTGGCTTGTGATCAGAAATGAACCATTATCGCTGTGTTTATCTATCACACTGATTCAGAGTATCAAATTAAGCATCCAATGCAGTTTGATTGAGATTGCATCATTGTATTTCATTCAAATAAGCAGCTCTAATTCATTCAAACAGCTGATTAACCAAAAAAGTTTTGAAAGATATTACATCGTGGTAGAAGTCAGATATTATAATATTGATAGCTATACTAAAATTAATTTCATTAACTAGTAAAAATAGAATTGTCTTATGGAACAAAAGAGTACTGATTTCGCATCATCCTACTTAATGGCAAATCAAACTTTAGAAGATCAAAATCTAAGTAATCTACAGCACTCTGCTTTTGTAAATTTTTCAGATAACCAAGCACAAATAATTGGTAATAAATTTGGAGGAGCAGGTTACTTTGCTGAAACCCACCATGCAGCCAGTTATAATGTTAATCAATCGAATCAGTCAGGTGACGATGTTGCGAACTTAGTCAATAGTCGTGAGTTTGGTTCAGTCGATATTCAAACTACTTCGGGTATGGCATTTAATCCTAAATACTTTTCTACGCCTGAACAAAGCTATGCCGCTGGAGCAGAATTATTTACTGATGAATCCGGTACACTAGTCGCAAAATATGCTGGTCAGCAGATTATTGTACCAAGTGATCAGTTAGTCCAAGTCCAACAAATACATCAAACTCAAATTGATCAAGCCCAAGTCAATGGACAAATTGAACAAGTCAATGCGTTAAATCAGATTACCTTTACAGATCGTATCACTGATACCAATGGTGTTAGCTCAACGCCTCTTAGCTATACCGAAGCACAACAGGGAACAAGTGAGTTTCGTCAGGGTATGATGCCAGAATACGCTCAACAAAGTTCTACTATAGACCATACCGTAGATTTTATGGGTAATGCCTTGATGGCAACTGCTTTTGTCAGTGTATTTGAGCTTGCTCCTGCGATTACTCGTACTTTAAAACAAGTAGGTTCTGGCGAATTACAGTTAAATAATGCAGGGGCAACTTTACTTAAGGATTTAAAAAGTAATCAAACATTAACACATATTCAACAAGGGGCAGGAAAAGCCGTCACCGCAGGTGGGTTAACTTTTGTGACTCATATTGATGCAGGTTTATCAGCTTTTATCGTAACCTTTACATGGGATGTGAAACAAATTTATCAGCGTTATCAAAATGGTGACATTAATCGTGAAACCATGATGTCCGCAATTAAACAAGCGGGTTTAAATCGTGGGATTTTGACTTTAGTTACTGTGGCGGCGGTATCAGTTGCAGGAACAGTCGGCATTTTAGTCCCGATTTTGGCACAATGGCTAGTAAGTAATGTTAGAGAGCGTCAGCAGTTTGAGCATGGTTTAAAAGATATTGTAAATGGATGGATGCGTAGCGTAAATGAAACAGCACAAATCACCGCACGGCAATGGCAAATTGCTTATTCAGGACATCAACTTGCAATTACACATCAGCAAGAACAACAAGGGAAAAATATGAATCATCAACAACAATTAAATCATGATATTCATGATTTTAATCACACTATTCAAAATGATGATTTTACCCAAGAAATAAAAACCATTGCTACAAATTATGAACCATTGGCACTGGATTATTTACAGGCACAAAATCTATTGATTGCTGAACAGGCAAAAAGTCACCCTGAATTACAGGACTGTATAGAACGCTTTTTGATTGAGAATCAGAATAATCGAATGGTGATTGAAAATGCCGCTTTAGATGCGATGCAATTATTGCAGTATGACAATCAAAAGGTCACTCCTTTATCATTTTTGGATAAATTAAAATTAAAAGTATTTTCACAAGATGTTCTCGAGTACCAAGCCAATGAACCGATTAGAACATTATTTACTGCTCAACTAGCTGCTTTACGCATGCTAAAAGGGTTACAAAGTGAACAACGTCTATCAGTTGAATTTATAGCATTTATTCAATCTCAATTACATGGGATTACAGACAAGCTTCTACAGCAAGAACAAACTCGTTTAAACGATCTTGAACAAGTTTATCAATCAATGTCTTTGGCTTATACCTCACTTAGACAGCGTATTATCCAACATGAAGCTCGCATTGAACGCCTAGAAAAACATGAAAAATTACAAGATTGGTTGCAGCTTTCTCATATCCAAAAAATTCAGGGACTAAGCTATAAACAAATGCCTGAATCCTTGCGTTTATGCACTGCAATCAATGAATTTATTCATAAAACCGAAGGTGTTTGGGGGTGGAAAGATTTAGAATTTTTACAGGCTTTTTTAAATCAAGTCGGTTTGGAAGATATCGACCCTCAAGACTTTATACAAGATCTCTATATGCAATCGAACTTAAAAAATAGATTGTTCCACCAATTAAAAAAAATCAATCAGAAAGATTCTTTTGCAACGGCACAACAGCCCTCAGTTTTATTATTTGATGAATTATATTCCAACAGTATTCATGATTTTAGTCTTGAGCAAATTGTTAACTTAGACAATCTCTCCCTCTTTACGACAGGTAAGCAAAGTTCTGCATGGGATCTAGCTTTACTTATATTATGGCATTTAAAAACAGCAGGAATTACCCCCTATAGACTAACCTCAATCGATAAACAAAAACAGAATTGGTTAGCTGCTTTGGGACAGCTGCAACAGTTAATAGATGAACGCATCTTATCATCAGCTTTACAACCACAAATCAATCAGGTGAAAGCTAATATTTTAACCTTTAAATTATCTGTACCTTTGATTGGGAAATTTAGTGTCGGAAAATCTACTTTGCTCAATACATGGCTAGAGCAGAATATCCAGCTTACTGATTTAGGGGCATGCACTTCGTATCCGACAGAGTTTCACTATAGTGAATATGATAAACAAAAGGTAGTTGTGGTCACCGAGCAAGACAATATAAACAATACTCACCGAGAAGAATACACCCTAGATATTTATCAGCAGTTGCTATGTAACGGCACTTTAGAACAACAAAATATTTTATGGGTCGAAATTCATTTACATAATGCTGCTTTAGCTAGACATCCAGATTTAGTTATTGTGGACACCCCTGGGCTTGAATCAAATGTTGGCTCACATGAAGAAGCTCTAATCCGTTACTCAGGCACAGCCAATAGTAGTTTTATTTTATGTGTTGCTCGTACTCATTTGGGCGAAGCTGAACGCCAATTCGTATTACGCCAATATACGATGGGGAAACCAGTTTCTTTACTCGTTTGTCAGGAAGATTTAATCAGTAGCCAAGAACGGTTAGCAGTTCGACAAGCTATTGCGCAACAGTCAGCGATTGATGAAGAATATTCACTAGTTCGTGGCTGTTCCGCCCATGAAAATGATTTAAAAGGTTTAGTTGATTTATTCAATCATATTGAGGAACAAAAAGAAGAGCTGTTTGAGCAAAGTTTAAAACATCAAGTTCAAACTTTAATTTTTTTAGCAAAACAGAATCTGGAACAACAATTAGCTACAGATACATCAAGAGAAACTTTATACCAACAAAAACAAGCTATACATGACTCACAACAACGAGTGAGAGAAGAGTATGAACGAGAAAAAGTAGTGTTATTACGTTTAGTTGAAAGTCATATCCGTACCGAGGTGATCAGCACTATAGATACTATGTTGAATGCACGTAAACCACACTATTATAGTGTTGCACAAAGTGGAGAAAGCACATTACAAGCTTTAATTCAGGCAGATGTACAAAATACCTTTCAACTGGCGACTGAGCAATCTTTATATCCGGTAATAGAGCTCTCTGCAAAAAAGCTCAATGCGGCTATCCTAATTCATCACAATACTTCCCTTGTATCTTATCTGCCGAATATACATGCAACGGATGAAAGTAATGCTAACACTGCAATGGTTGTCGGTGGTGCAACTGGTATTGTTGCATCTATGGCATTGGGATTGACATTACCTTTCTTAATCATTCCTGGAATTTTTGGTGGTATGTTCTTTGCAGAAAAACGTAAGCAAGAGCAATTACGTTTTGAGATCGATAATGTTATTGCCAATGTGTTAAATAACCTAGATCAACAAGTGGCTATACAGTTACGAGAGATTGCAGAAAATCATATTGAGACAATCTATCAAACACTTCAAGAGCGGTTACAGGCAGAGTCAGACAATATCATTAAAATTGAACAACAGCTTCAGAGAGATAAGGATGATCGTAATAAACTAAAACTGAGAGTTAACCAAGTCTGTGACTCCTTAAATACTTTGCTGAGTATAGAAAGATAGCAGGTAATAAGTATTTAAATTAATATTTAACTTCTTGATTCATAGAGTTCATTATCAATTTAAATTCTCTATGAATCAAGAAAAATAAAGAATCATCTTTCAATTCTAAATAGTTTTTCCTCTGCTAGATCAATATTGTGACTTAGTGCTATTTTATACCAATATTTAGCCTCATCTATTCTATTGTCATAGTAAACCATATCACCAATATTAATTGCATAATTATAATCTTTTGTTAAACGAAATAATTTCTTATAAAGAAGAGTCGCCTCATAGTAACTTTTATTTTCTTCATGGAAATTTGCAAGTTTTTTAATATAAGAAATATCCTCATTATCATTTTTAGGATGCTGTTTTATCCAATATAATGCCTTTGTGCTATTATTTTTCAAATAAAAGTTTATTAAAAAATCTATAGATTCAATATTTCCAAGATGTGCAGATTTCTTATACCAAAGAAGCGCATTACTAATATCTTTTAAAGAATAATATGACTTTGCTATATCAATAATATATTGGGCATACTGTTCATTTACTGGCTTTTTATATAAATCAAAAGCTTTTTTCTCATTACCTTTTATTTCATAATAAGAAGCTAAATTAATTTGTGCGAAAATATCACCTTTTTCTTCAGCCTTAATTAACCATACAATTTTATTATCAACATCATTATTATATTTTTTTATATTTTCATAAATCTCATTATTTCTCTCATCCCGAACTAACTTTTGATACCAGAAAATTACATTTTTATATTGATTTTTTTTCTTATCAATAAAAATTAATGATTTGATCGCTTCTTTATTATCTTGATTAGCTAATTTAATATGCAAAGTTATGGCTTGTTCAAGCAGATTGCTATCATTTTTAGCTTCATATATTTTTGCTAAAGCAAACATCGCTTCAGAATTATCCATGTCAACTAATTTTTGATACCAATATATTGCTTTATCCATAGATAAGCTATCTGCTTTCAGTTCATAATATTTACCTAAAGCCAACATTGCATCAATATTGCCTTGATAAGCTGATTTTTCATACCAATATTCTTGGAAAGTAGTATATTTACCAAGATTATATTGAACTTTTTGATTTGAAAAAGATACAGTAAAAATATATGTAGTTAAAATTATGAATATAAATCCAATAATTATATTGAAATACTTTAATTTAAATTCCACATCTTTTTGTTTATAATCAAGTGGAATTGGATCCATAAATATTCTAAAAAATAATATTCCTCTTAATTTATTGATATTTTGTTTTGTTTTGTTTTGTTTTGCAAATTGAATAGCATTTTTCTGATTTACACCTTGGTTAAAATAATCAATAACTATTTTATTATAGATGGAGTTTCCTATATTGGTATTACAATAAAATTTATAAGCCTCTTCATAATCAACAATTGTGCCATAACCAAAAGTATAACAAATTGCCAATAAATATTGGGCATCTTCATTTTTTTCATTAATAGCTTGCGATTGTAAAAAATTTAAGAATCTCAGGTCATTGTTATAACGGATAGCGTTATAACAATAGTTAAATACATTACTTGCATCTTTTACCTTCCCAATTTTGAGTAATTCTGTAATTTTAAATTGTGCTTCAATATTGAGTTTTTCAGCATATCTAATTAACCAGTCATATGCTAAATTAAAATCATCTGTTGCTGAAAAATACATGTAATCGATTGCAGATTCAATCTCCTGATTTTTTTCTAAAAAGAGAGCATACTTATACTGTAATACTTTTGATTTAGAGCGGTCAGTCAACTGTTTGAATTCATTTTTTACATACTCTACCCCTATTAAAGATTGCGTGTATAACCATTCTAAAGAACGTGAACCTACGGTATGAGGATTAAGTAGTAAATAAATATTTTCGTTCGTATTTTGGGAATCAGGATTATTTAATAAATGCTCTATAAGCATTACATGATATTGAGTAGAATGCTCTATATCTTGAAATAAATTTTCTGATATTTTAGCCATTTCACTTAACAATTCAGTATGTAAAGTAATTGTAATATTTTTATTAAGTTCCTTTTCTTCAATAATATCGTTTAGTTGGGTTATGTCTTTTTGTTTATTTTTAACATTATTTAAAAGATCAACTTCTATTTTCAAGTTTTTAGTTTTACTCTCATTATTAGAAAGTATGGTCTGTATTAAATTGTCTAAGTTTTCCAAAACATAGTAATGTATAGGTTTATTTATTTCATTTAACCACTGCTGAATATTATCACCTGCAATACGTTCTCCCTCTAACTTCATTATCGGTGCAGCCCATGCCATAAGTCCCGCAATTTTAATATTTCTACTTTTTAAATTTTTTCTAACACTTTTTAATATCGGTTCAATATCACTGCGATTGACCAAATCCGACTGGGTAAGTACAACAAAAATAGGTTCTTTTGGTGTGATTTTTTGCAAGAACTGTAAATCTTCATCACGAATCGTACCATTCTTAGCATTGACCAACCATATAAGATAATCTGCTTTACTTAACTGATTGATTGCCAATTTCTCATCACTATGATGATGATGTTCTGCATCTGCCTTGCTATAACCAGGAGTATCCAAAAAAGCGATATGTTCCCATTTTAGTTGTGAAATCCCCAAATGAACATATTGGATCAATTCAGCGAGTTGAATGTCATTTTGCGTACGATTATCCCCGACAAAATGGCGTAACTGCCCTAGTTGTTCAGATTTCAAACTGATATGGTGATTCAATAAATTAAGGGCATGCGTCTGCTCTTGCTGGCTAGCACTCAGATAAGTTGCAACTGCTGTACATGGCTCCAAAGCTTCGGGTAGAGCTTCAATTGCAAGCAAGCTATTAATAAATCTAGATTTTCCAGCACTAAAACCACCACCTACACCAATAATAGTTTTCTCTGTGATTTGTTTTTGTTGTGTTTTTTGTTCAATCTGCTGTATTAAGAGTATAATCTCTTGATAATAATCAAGATAATTTATAGGGTCGAGTTGAGCAATCAATGGCAATAATTTTTTAATCTCTACTCTAATATTTTGTTTAGGTGTAGTCGATGCCGATAATAACGTATAAATGGTTTCTAAGGTGTGGTGTTGCATTGTAAATTCCTAAGCTTCCAATTTATACAGATTCAGTGTTTAAAGTATTTTCAAAATTTTGAGTAAATTTTTCAAATTGCTTAATTTTGTTTTTTAACAGGGTGATTTCTTTACGGCTATTTGCTTGCAATTCAGCAATCATCTTGAGTTCAGATGCATTAAATTTTTCATCATCAAGTAAAGTTTGTGTGAGTAATGACAATTGCTGTTTCAATTCATCAAGATGTTTTTGTCCATTTGATTGAGTACGCTTGAACAATTGTTTGAGTTGATCATTAGGGTGTTGTAATGCAATCTGTGTATCAGTCTGCTGTAATTGTTGATTTAACTGGGAATAAGATAAATTTGATGGCAAGTTGGTGTTTTGCTGCAATAAAACCGTATTCTTCCATATCCAAGTTGGTAAGCCGATTTCTAAAGTGATTAAACTAGCTAAATCAACCTTGATATTCTTTTTTCCAATTAACATTTTTTCAAGACTGGTTAAATCATCAATCTCTAAGGAAATACGCGTATGGAAATTATTTACAGCCACTAAGCTAAATTGATCTCGATAACCAATGATGTAAGGGATTTTTGTACAAAGTTGTAATAAAGTTTGCCATTCAGATAAATGAGTATCTATTTTTAAATTATTCAAAAGTTGTTCTATTTCATTTTGAGGTAATGCATCTAAACTTAGAGCTTTACACTTAGAGAAATCAGGATAACGAATCGCCCATTGATAAGAACTTATAATATTTTGTAACTGTTGATATTCTGCTTGAATCACAGATTTTCTGCTAAACATTGCTAGCCATAATAGAAACTCTCTTTCAAGTTGTCCTGATAACTTTTCTAGAAAGAAAACATTTTCATTATCACTGCGCCTTAATAATTTTTTTATTAGTCCTAAAATCGCTTGTTCATCCGAGTTTAAAGGTTTTTGCTGTGTAGAATTCTCAATTTCAGAAAAATCAAAATTAAAATCAAATGTCATAAAATATCCACCCCTAAACTGCTTATTTTTATAAAGAAAAAAGTAATATCCTCGAAATTATGGCATATTAACATAACTGTTAAACCCATAACCATCATATGAGAATGGTTTATATAAACCTTATAAGGGTTTAAGTGGATATTAGGACAAGACAATGCAATCATCGACAATTGAACCATTACTAACACTTATTCAAAATTATCAGTCAGTACTCTTTACTTCAGATAGTCAAAAATATTTTTCAGAATTGTCTAATATAGCGAAGACGCTAGATACAAACTTGTTAGTAGCTCAGGAAGAAGGTCGAAATTTACGTATCGCAATTGTCGGACAGATGAAAGCAGGAAAATCATCATTCTTAAATGCTTTATTATTTCCAATCGATGTTCTACCTAAAGCTGCGACTCCAATGACTGCAGCTTTAACTCGCATTGGTTATGCTGAAAAACCATATGCCGAAATCGAGTTTTATAGTGTTAACGATTGGGATAGCATTAATCAAGCTGCTGAAGAATATCATATTCAATATCGAGCAATTGAACAGCAGTTATCCCAAGAAGCACCAGAAAGTCTGCCTAAAAGTCTGTTTGGTAATATAAAGAAAATAGTACCGAACAAACCTAAAAATATTGACCCTGCCATTATTCAAAGCAAAATTAGCGAAGAATTGCGCTCTTGTCGTGAGCTAGTTGATATGGCTCGTCAACTCAATTTACAACAATATTTAGGTACAAAAAAGCGGATCGAGGCTACATCATTAGTCGAATTAGCAAATGAGTTAAAAAATTATGTTGGTAGTCAAGGTAAATTTACAGCGATTACTAAAATGTTCTCAATTTATATCAATGATGAACGTTTGCATGGTATAGAGATTTATGACACTCCAGGGTTTAATGACCCTGTTATTTCTCGTGGACAACAGACCAGAACTTTTTTAGGTCAATGCGATGTCGTATTTTTATTGTCAATTGTCAGTCAATTTTTAACAGTTTCAGATTTAAGATTATTACGAGAACAATTAACGGCATCTGGTATCGACAGTAAAGCAGTATTTTTAGTGGGTTCGCAGCGTGACTTAGTCTTTCGCATGGACAGACAAATTCTGACGGATGCAAAATTATTAGCTCAACGATATCCTGTTGAAGTTCGCCCACAAGCTACAATTTCAGCAATGATGCAGTTGCTAGATAAAAAAATTCAACAGATGACTGAAACACAAATAAAGCAACATCTAAGTAATCCTGATTTAGACGAAGCTTCTAAAGCCCTATTAACTGTCATTCAAAGTACAGAACCCCATTTAATTTCTGCTTTAACGTGGCGTATTGCTGAAGACTTACCTAATTTATCGAGTGAGTTACAGGAACAGTATGATGCACTGTGTTTTGATACTAGTTTTAATTTTAATGTAGAACAACTCAAGCAGTTTTCAAATATCATTGAATTACGTAAGGTTATTGAACAGCAAAAAGAACGTAAACAAGAACTAACTCAAGCGAAAGTAACCTTATTATTAGAAGGGGTGCAACAACGTACTCAAGCTATTCAGCAAGAGTTATTAAAGTTAGTTAATGACAAAATTGACTTATTGGATAACCAAAGTATTGAACAGTTAAATACTCAAAAGCAAATCATTGAAAAAAATATGAAAAATGGACGTTCAAAACTTGAATATACGATTCATGAAGAGTCTAAAGCAGTTAGTCATCAAGTGCGAGGATTATCTCTGCAATTACAGACAGAACGTCAAGCTTTTCTATCCATCAGTATCTCGGAAGATAGAAAAATTGAATATGAACAATACGAAAAAAGTGGTTTTTGGGCTGGAGTGGCGAGACTTTTTGGTGTAGGTGGTACTGGAACACGTGAGAAAGTCATAGTTACACCTTATGCCCAGGTTCAGGATAGTATTGAGCAGATTGAAACATTTGGACGTACAGCTGTAGGGCAGTTACAACGTAGTTTAAATAGCATTATTGATATGCCTAAACTTAGAAAAAATATCGTGATGGCTGCAATCAATCTGTTTGATACTAGTGACCCTGATTTTGATGTGGACTTTTTTAAACTCCAAGTTAGCCAGTGTTTAGAAAGTTATGAACCCCCTAAGCTTAATCTTGATGTAAGCCAAGTTGTAGATCGTATTGTAGATAAGTTTGGCATAGGAAAGGTAACTAATAGTGAAATTCAGCAGTTAAAGCAAGCACATCACCAAGCAATCTCTACGCTTTCTGAACATGTTGTGCAATTAACCAAACAGGCTGAACATGACCTTGAGCAGTATTTTGAGAGTATGCAACAAATTTTGGTCAATAAAATTATTGGTGAAATTCAAAATAATCTGCAAGGTTTGATTGAACATATTGAACAGAAAGAAAATACTTTAGAGAATCTACATCAGTTTAGACTAAAACTATCTTCTTTAAATATTACTTCGTAATTCTTGAATTTATATCTAAACTTAATCAGCGTCCAAGTAAAGTAAGAACAGGTGTTCAAGTGTATATAAGAATGCCTGTTCAAATTAATGAGAATATGCAGCCAAGGCTTTTTAATATTCAGCCGAATAGTTACATCTCAAAATACAGTGAGTTGTTCGACTTATAGATTATTTTTCCACTTTACTGTCAATGATCAGATGATGTAAAACCACTCTCTTGAGGCATTAAGCCTAATTATGCAACGACTACTACCATCAGCAACAACTATGTAGTTATTGGTAATTCATACAGTTTTTTTACACGATGTTAATTTTCTAAAAATCAAAATCGACATTTAAATTATTTTCCTGTTTAGGCTTAAGTTCAGGTTTATAGCTGTGATGCACATCATCAGAACTTTGATACGTTGAAGATGTAACTGCTTTGATTCGTTCCTTGATTTCATCAAAGTTTTTTAAGCATGAAAGATATGAAGCTCTTTCATCTTCTAAATGATTATTTTTGTGCGATAAAATTAATTCACACCTCAAATACTTGAGCATCCTTTCATCATTCTTTATGATTTCTTCGATCCTTACATAGTCATTACTGTCAATATTTCTTCTAGCTTCAGTCATATAGGCTAGGAGTTTTTCCGTTTTTTGTTCTGTGATTTCAATCAGCCACAATGCTTTATTATCCTCATAAGCCTGTTGTTGCTGGGCTGACAACTCTTGGTAAGCTCGAACATAACCAGGATAGTATCTATCAAATCGTAGTTGCCAAGCTGTTGCTGGCTTTGGTTTGTACCTCATTTGAGCGACGATAGGCTCTAGTTGCTCAAGTTGTTGATTAAGGTCATTAATCTTCCTACAGTTTCCCCAAGCGTATTGATCTGCTTGCTTTGCGTCTCTAAATCTTCGTAAAAGTCGTTTGGTGGCTGAAATTGCAAGATTTTCGAGAGTGCTGCCTTGAGGTCCGTCTGCTGTTCGTTTATGGTCCGCTGAACGGGCTTCAATTCGATCTTCACTAAGTCTTGGAGAGTTGTTTTTAAATCCAACTGATTGAATGCTGTCGTTAATTGCGTTTGTAATTGACGTTTCAAGTTTTCTTGAAATTCTCGCTGTAATTTCTCCGAAAACTCGCCTTGTTCGAAATGTGAAAGTTCTGCTTTCATCGCTATAACTAATGCGTGTTGTGCTTCTTTCTCTAAGTTCAATGTGTTGATTTTGTTCTTTAAACTCTGCTCTACTTCCCTGTAGCTGATCAACATATTTTTTAATGAACTGACCTGTTGGCTCAAGGCTTCGTTTTGTTCTGCTAATAAGCTGTTTTGTTGTTGCAATAAGTTGGTTTGTTCTATCAAATATTGATCTATTTCGGTCTGCATGACTTACTTCCGTAGTGTATTCAAATAGTTGATTTGAGTTGTGATCGCTTGTGAGTTTTGTCGAATCATTTGTTGTTGTGCTTTGATGGTCTTGATGTTTATGCCTGTCTGATAAGCCATAAATAAAGCGATTAAAAGACTCAATAGTCCAATCACTATCGCCCCACCCAATATATATGTCGCTTTTTGCGTATCCATCTTTTCCGTGATCAGCATTTCTATACTGCTCTCTATCGACTTGCTTTGGTTGGCGATCGCTTGCTGTATTTGGGCTTGTATAGTCTTTTGTAAACTGGGTTGGTCTATCGAGATATTCTGCAATTGGTTGTTTATTTTGGTCTGTATCTCTTGAATTGATATTGAAAATGAATCTATACCCGCTTTTACTTTTGAAATTTCCGCAATATCTATATTGGCAAGTTGTGATTGGAGTTGCTTGATTTGGGCTGTGTAGTCCTCTGTCAGTGTTTGTATTGCTTGAGGTGATAGATTCCCTATCTCTTTCAAAAATGAATTGAGATGCGCCTCCAAGGCTATTGTCGTCCCTTGTACTCTGTGCAAAAGCGTAGTGCTTTCGATTATAGGCTGCTCGCTTTGCTCTATAAGTTTCTCGAAATTGATTAGCGTCTGAGAGAGCTGCTGCAAGGTCACTTGGAGTTTTTCGGCTTTCTGCTGCTGCTCGGAGACGCTCTGAATAAAGTCCAATTTCGAATTGTTCATGATAGAAATCACCTCTGAGTCTGTGTGTTTTTCCGTTGATAAGTTCAACTGCTAAATACTCTTTGCTTTGGTCAACGGACTTAACAGCTTTGAGTTGCGATATACATTTGACAATATCCGCTCTGTTTTGAATTGTTTGTGTCTTTAACAGCGTTTTGACGTGATTATCAATCGTCTTGCAAAACTGTTTTTTTGTAAGTGCAATAAAGTCTTCCCTTGCGTAGAGTTTTTCAGCTTGTGCATTGATTTTGGCCACATGATTTGGCTCCTGTGTGGTCTGCATCAAAAGCAAATCATCTGGCCGTGACCACTGATATTTTGTATTGAAGTAATCTCTTAATGCATCGAAGTGTTTTTCATGCCCAGGGGGAGCAATATTGAGTGATTTCCCGCTTTGAATGTCGAGCCGTGGTGCTAAAACATGAATGTGCTTTGAGCCATCATCATCTGTGTGTAACACAGCCAATAGGTGATACTGTGATTGTTCCAATCCTGCAAATGAATGCTCCTCAAAGTCCGTTAAAACTTCCATAATCTGAGCATCAGTCGGATCATCATCTTTGGACCAAGCGATGACTCCACTCGTATATTTCCATAGGTGTGGACTCGCATGACAAATAGCATTGAATGTGGTGGCATCGCCCAGTAAAACCTGAACACCTGCACGAACATTTCCACGATGGTCAAGTCGATCTAAAAGGTATGCGGAAGCATGTGCAGCTGACCCTTTGCCATGCTCTAAAAATTTAATATGCACTTTCATCCTTCTCCGCTAACACGATAGAAGGTTGTGTCTGATCAACGTTTAAATTTTCGATTTGCTTGCGAAGCCTGTTCGGACGTTGCCTACTGATTTTTGGTAAAGTAGGAAATATTTGTTCTAACTCATTTTGAATACCTTTTAAGACCAATAACACATGAAAAATATCAAGCTTACGCTGATCTCTTGGATCCGCATTTTTGATGATGTTTAAAGCACGGGCTATTTGGTTCAAGTTGTTACCGATCTTAGATAACGCCAGTAATAAAGCTGGATCTGTTACTTGATAAATTTTGACAACTTCAACTTCGGTTTTAATTTTGAGTCTCGGCTCCGTCTCCTCTTCAATCATCCCTCGAACCGTAACAGCATCATGCATCACTTCACGTTGAATTAAGGAATGAATAAAGTCAGTAAAGTTAGTACGTTCTTTTTCAATGTGCAGATCCAACTGCTCTAGCTGAAATGGAGTAAGTCTAAAATTTTTGGTTTTACTTCTCATATATAATCACGCTAACTGTTCTTTGCTTTTTTGCTTTTAAGTCAACGAGGTTGACTTGCCCATCTGTGATGGGCTGGGAGGTCTTAGGAGGGTTTCCCTCCTAACAAGCCCTGTACATAAAAATTCGAAGAATTTTGTATGTACAGGTAGGCTTGCTTATTCCTATCACGGATTTTTATGACATTAGCAAAGAACAAAAAAGCGGGCTGGTTTCTGTGGTGATTTTGAATTTTTTAGCTATTTTTTAAAAAATGGTAATCCAATAAAAAAATCCCATTTAAACAAATGGGATTTATATTAACTTTGAAACCTGTTTAAAGATTAAATTTTCTCAAATAGTTCATTTGCAATTTTTCTTGCTAAAGCATCTTGAGCTTCTGGCAAATCAGGTAAGTTAATGACATATTGAATTGCTTCACGACCTGAAACTTCCATAGGTCCATAGTCATCATATGCTTCGCCTGTATAGGCATTGTAAGCTCGTAAATCATCTTGCGTAAAATCAACATCACATAACTGAGCTAGATAAATATATAGCCATGCTTCACCAGTATTCTTAAATAGTCTTTGGTAAAGGAAGTGTTCAATTGCCTCAGTATCACCTTGATTGCATAGATACAACATCTGCTGATAGACCTCATCCTCATCTGCATCAAAATTTATTTCCGCAAGATTTAATGGATAATCTTTGATATACGATTCGTATAATTCGGCTTGCTTTATATATTCATCATATTTTTCTTTATTCTTTATAGTTTCCTCAGATTTTATATATTTTTGTTTGTCATTATCCCAACGACTACCGAAATTCGAACCATTTCGACCATAAGGCGCAATTTGATTCGCTAAGTAACGATAATATCCAGCAACTAACGCATAAGCATCTAGATTCTTACGATCTTTTGCATAAGACAATATACTCTCAAGATGCTCTCCTATTATATTGAACTCGAAATCATCACCTTCAAAATATCCATAATCAGACTCATACCTAAGTTCAAATGTATTTAGTAATCCATTATCAAAGTAAACATGACTCAAACTTTCTCGCATCACTCTAAAATTTATAACTTCTATATTTAGATATAAAAGCTCCTGATAGACAGTTTTAGCAATCGAAAAGTGAATCTCTTCTGGAATATCTAATTTCGATAAACTTTGCAAACGAGTGATAAGATTTTTGATTTGATCTAGTAATTGACGACCTTCATAGTCATCCCAATGTAGATCATCTTCATCATAATTTGAATAGTCTGATTTAGGTGGATTTTTAAATACTTCTAAGCTTAATGCGTTGACGAGCTCATGCTGATAATATTCTTCAGAATCCTCATATTGCACTTGGATAATTAAATTTTGACTTACAAATGCATTGTACGTTTTATAGCCTTGATCTAAAGCGATTAATTCATAAATATGCGAACGACTAATCTTTACAGAATGCTATTCCTGAATTTTTTTTGATAATTTAAATGCGAAATTTTGAATAGACATAATTTTCTCTACAGCCAACTCTAAATTCTTTTGTTCAAAGAATTTCTTGGTGTCATATGACTTATAGCAACGCATGTTTAAATGCTAAGAACCAAACGAGTTGATGCTTAAGAAAATTAAAATATAGATGTGGTTTGTAAAATTAAACCCCTTTTCTACTCATGCGTAAGTACGGTAGGCGACCTTGTTTTTAATTTAACATTTTTTTTGAAAATTACAATCATATAAATCAAAATAGATTTTCTTTGAAATATAAAAAATTGAAAAAAAATTATTTATCAAATCACTTATCCTAACTCACACAACTACTCACCAACCCAAGTCATCATCTGTTGGTAGATTTTTTTCAGTTTTACGACTTGCTCTTTGTCTAACCTTCCCTCGTAGTCTCAATAGCTGTATTGGTGAAAATGGCTGTTCAGGCAAAAATGAATCTAGATGATCCAATAGATCTAATGTCATTAAAATCGCAAGCAAGTTTTCTAAACTAACCTGCCCTGCTTCTGCATTCATCACAACTTTCCTAGAGACTCCTGCATGTTGAGCTACTTCCAGTTGAGTCAGATTTAAGTTGAGTCTTGCCCTCTGTAGTCTTTGCCCCAATTCATTCGCAAGAGCGTGTACTGTTTTAGAATAATGATGTGTCATTTAAAGTTACCTATCTGGCACTTAGATAGCTAAATTGATGCTTAAAGTTCAATTTTAGGAACTTTAGAACATATACTATTTTCATTATTTATTTCAAAAAATTCACACAACCAATTACCGTAAGAATTCTAAAGTCCACACTCAATTTAGAAATTAACCATTTTTTTGAAGTTTTGCATAAATACCCTTTTTCAAAATTTGATCCTGCTATGTTTAGCTTAGTGGCATATTTCATGTGATGAACTCATAAAGAAATGATGCGCATTAAAAACTTTAAACACTAGCATATAGGAAGTGAAATGCTTGATTTAGCAATATTTTTAATAGATTACTTTAATCTATCTCTCAAACATCATTTGTTGTCTGTTATTAGTCATTAATTCGGGGGAATGGTATGGGATTTACAATAGACCTCGCCAATACTGAACGACGGGTTTCTACCGCTGAATTTGCACTACGTATGAATATCAGTGAAAAAGAGCTCTATCAACGTATCAAAGATGGACGTATACAGTCACCGATCAAGGATGGTCGTAAAAATTTTTGGCTGAATAGTTATGTACTCGCTTGCATCACAAGCTCAGGAACTTATCTTGAGCCCATTTGAAAAAGCTAGAATAAAAAGGTCGCTAAAATAGCGACCTTTTTTATAACAAATTATTTTGTGAGTAACACTGTGAGTAACTTATAAAAATTTTATGAATAAATATATAAATTACAAAGTATTAATCACAGCATAGGCAGATTACATCATACCGCCCATACCACCCATACCACCCATATCAGGCATAGCTGGTTTTTCTTCTGGAATTTCAGTGATCATACATTCAGTGGTCAACATCAAGCCAGCAACAGAAGCTGCATGCTCAAGTGCAGAACGAGTTACTTTCGCAGGATCAAGAATACCCATTTCCAGCATGTCACCGTATTCGCCTGTCGCAGCGTTATAGCCATAGTTACCTTCACCGTTCTTCACAGCATTGATCACTACAGATGGCTCATCACCAGCATTGGCTACGATTTGACGAAGAGGAGCTTCGATTGCACGACGAAGAATGTTGATACCTACGTTTTGGTCATCGTTAGCACCAGTCAGACCATCAAGTGCAGATGCAGCACGTACCAGCGCAACACCACCACCTGCAACAACACCCTCTTCAACCGCAGCACGAGTTGCGTGAAGCGCATCGTCAACACGGTCTTTCTTCTCTTTCATTTCAACTTCAGTTGCAGCACCGATTTTGATGACTGCTACACCGCCTGCTAATTTAGCAACGCGTTCTTGAAGTTTTTCTTTGTCGTATTCAGAAGTAGATTCTTCGATTTGTGCACGGATTTGCTGAACACGCTCAGAAATCTGATTTGCATCACCAGCACCATCAACAATCACTGTATTTTCTTTAGATACAGTTACTTTATGTGCAGTACCTAAGTGTTCAAGTGAAGTTTGATCTAACTGCATACCGATTTCTTCAGAAATTACAGTACCACCAGTCAGGATCGCGATATCTTGAAGCATCGCTTTACGACGGTCACCGAAGCCAGGTGCTTTAACCGCACATACTTTGATAATGCCGCGCATGTTGTTCACTACAAGTGTAGCCAATGCTTCGCCTTCAACATCTTCAGCGATGATAAGAAGAGGCTTACCAGTTTTCGCAACAGCTTCTAGAACAGTGATCAATTCACGGATGTTACTGATTTTCTTGTCAACCAACAGGATGTATGGGTTTTCAAGTTCAGCAGTTAAAGTGTCTTGTTTATTTGCAAAGTATGGAGAGATATAACCGCGGTCAAACTGCATACCTTCTACAACATCAAGCGAGTCTTCGAAGCCTGAACCTTCTTCAACAGTGATTACGCCTTCTTTGCCCACTTTTTCCATTGCTTGTGCAATCAGAGAACCAACAGTAGTGTCAGAGTTTGCAGAGATCGAACCGACTTGCTCAATCGCTTTAGAATCAGAAGCTGGTTTTGCAGTTTGTTTAATATTTTCAACAACAGTTTTAACTGCAAGGTCGATACCACGTTTCAGATCCATTGGGTTCATACCCGCAGTTACTGACTTGATCCCTTCGTTCAGGATTGCTTGAGCCAATACAGTTGCAGTTGTTGTACCGTCACCTGCGATATCATTGGTTTTTGAAGAAACTTCACGAACCAGTTGCGCACCCATGTTTTCGAATTTGTCTTTTAGGGTGATTTCTTTCGCAACAGATACACCATCTTTAGTGATGTGCGGTGCACCGAAAGAACGGTCGATTACAACGTTACGGCCTTTAGGACCTAAAGTCACTTTCACCGCATCTGCAAGGATGTTCACACCAGCGATCATTTTTGAACGAGCTGAATCACCAAATTTTACGTCTTTAGCTGACATATTTGACTCCGAATATTGTTGTATCTTTACAAAATCTGAATTGGAATGAATAAAACGATCTGGCGCAGATTAAGCTTCTAATACTGCCAGAATGTCAGACTCTTTCATGATTAAAAGTTCTTCGCCGTTTACTTTTACAGTTGTACCTGCATAAGTACCGAACAATACTTTGTCGCCAACTTTTACGTCTAACGCGCGTACGCCATTGTCAGTGATTTGACCATTACCAACTGCAATGATTTCACCTTGTGCAGGTTTTTCAGCAGCAGAACCTGGAAGTAAGATGCCCCCAGCTGTTTTTGTTTCTTCTTCAACACGACGAATAACAACGCGGTCATGTAATGGACGAATGTTGCTCATAAATAACTCCATCAGACTAAGTCTTTTTTAGATCACCGATGACGACTTATTTATTCCATTGGTCATCATCAAAATTTTTTGATGTCCTTTTTATGGAGATGGAATAAAACGCTTCAAGGGCAAAAATGAAAAAAAATTGGTTTTTTTTTAATTTTTTGATGGATTGCGTATTTTTTGTCTATTTATTTATGGGATCAGGCTGTGGAACAAAGGTTTTTAACTGTTCATCAAAACAATATTGCGTAATTTTTCCTGTTTCATCAATTGCATTAAAGCTATTCGGCTGATTCTTATGGAGCCGATGTGACGCAGAAGTCCCGGCATGGACGTCATAAACCGGATGATTTCCTCCCAATTCGAATATACGGTTCAAATCATAGACTGCGGTACGATGCAAATGCCCATGCAATACAGCAAACAGCCCATGCTGCGACCAGGACTCCAATGCAATTTTGGCCATCAGGGGAATATCCTTAAAACCCTGCCTATTCTGAAATGGCACATAAAAAGGTTGATGACTGACAATAATCTTGATTTTGGAATCAGGTGCCTGCTGTAGTTTCAGGTCAATCCTTTGAATCTGTTCGAGTGATAAATGCCCTTTGGTATGATATCGACGTCTAATCGAATTTACCCCGATCAGATAAAAATGTTCGGTTTCTAAAACAGGCTCGAGTTCGCCGAAAAATAATTGATAACGGGTAAATGGAGTAAATAACCGATTCCATAAATGATAAAGCGGAATGTCATGATTCCCCGGGATCACCAGATAAGGCGTATTCAACTGTTCCAGAAACCGTTTACATGCAAAGAACTGCCCTAAACGTGCTCGCTGGGTGAGATCGCCGCTGACTACCACCGCTTCCAGTGCATGATCCCGACAAAATTGCTGGATGGCTTCCAAACATTCAGGTCTTTCTGTACCAAAATGTAGATCAGAGAGATGCAGAATCATGCGGCACCATTACACTTAAACTATTTTTTAAAACTGAAATATTTAACGGTGGTGTTATTTCTACCGTTTCCCCATCTATGGCAACCATTAATTTTTTGCGTTTAGACTCAATTCGCACCTGATCTGCAGCAAAACTATAGACATCGGAGGTTTCATCAATTTTGCCCCGAATTAACTGATATACCAGCTTGAATAACGTCAGCTTGTCACTTTTAGAGACCACAACCCCAGCCACCTTCCCTTGCTCAGCAGCTTGGGCAATCCGCATTTTCATGTCTGACAGTTGAAGTGGATTATTACCAAAGAAAATCAGTGGAGTTTTGACCGGATATTTCTTCTGACCTACCCAAATTTCCAGTTTTAATTCTTTACGGTCACGAATCAAAACATCGAGTGCTGAGGTATAGGCATGTAAAGGGAAACGGCCAAATATGCGATTATAGTTTTCACGTTTTTTAATAAATAAGGGATATAAGCCCAGACTAGCATTGTTCAGGTAGATTTCCTGATTGATGCGTGCCACATGGATACGTTTGGTTTGACCCGTTGCAATGACTTGTGCGGCTTCAACCAAATCTAAGGGAATATCCAGCAATCTTGCCGCATAGTTAAAAGTACCTAGAGGCAATATTCCGACTGGAATATCAGTTTCAAGCAGGTGTTTGGCGACTGAATTGAGCGTTCCATCTCCTCCTGCTGCCACGACCACACCATGATCCGGCGATTGTTGATGCCGTTGCAGCACTTCAGCAATGACTTCTTTGAACTGTTCTGGATCGTTGATTTCAAAGGCTTTAGTCTCAAAATCATGCGCTGCAAAAATATCTAGTAATTGCTCATATTTTTCTTGTTGGTCGAATAGACGGAAACCAGAATTATGATTATAAATAATGGATAAGGGTTTAGATTGATTAGACATTTTTTACACAGATTGATGCACACCTATTGGCATTTTGTCCAATTCATAAACAATTAATAGTTGCTTTATGTAAAATTCGAATGGCGACCATTTATTTAATCAATAACAAATATAACTGAACAATTTTAATTAAGTACTTGATTTAAATAAAAATAATTAAAATAAATACCACACATAAAGCTAATAAATACATATTTAAGATTTTGAATTTATTTATATCTTATTGTTTTATATAAATTTAAACAGAAAATAGCATAATATTCCAAATAAAATCCAGCACTTCTTTAGTCTTATTTTTTTGATGATTTTATGATTTAATACAGCCACTTTTTTTCATATTTCATCTGGCCAGTATTTTATTGACCAGATTGTACTTTGTACAAAATTTTGTACACATTTGAGATAGGCCTCACCATGACCCAAGTGAACGCACCAGAATTCGTTCGTCACCCTAAGCTTATTGCATGGGTGGAAGAAATTGCTAAATTAACAAAACCAGCAAAAATTGAATGGTGTGACGGTAGCGCAGAAGAATATCAACGTTATATCGACTTGATGATCGCTAACGGCACAATGCAAGCGCTTAACCAAGAGAAACATCCTGGTTCTTATCTTGCAAATTCTGATCCTTCTGACGTTGCTCGTGTTGAAGACCGTACTTTTATCTGTTCTGCAAATAAAGAAGATGCTGGCGCGACCAATAACTGGGAAGATCCAGCAGTTATGCGCGAAAAATTGAATGGTCTGTTTGACGGTTCAATGAAAGGTCGTACCCTGTATGTGGTTCCATTCTCTATGGGTCCTTTGGGTTCACACATTGCGCACATCGGTATCGAATTAACTGACTCTCCTTATGTAGCAGTTAGCATGTCTAAAATGGCTCGTATGGGTAAAGCTGTTTATGACGTTCTAGGTACAGATGGTGAATTTGTTCCTTGCGTACACACTGTAGGTGCACCACTTGAAGAAGGTCAAAAAGATGTTGCTTGGCCTTGCAACAAAGAAAAATACATCGTGCACTACCCAGAAACTCGTGAAATCTGGTCATTTGGTTCTGGTTACGGCGGTAACGCATTGTTAGGTAAAAAATGCCTGGCTTTACGTATTGCATCTTATATGGGTCGTCAACAAGGCTGGTTAGCTGAACACATGCTAATCCTTGGCGTGACTAGCCCTAAAGGCGAAAAACACTACATCGCAGCTGCATTCCCATCTGCTTGTGGTAAAACAAACTTCGCGATGCTGATTCCACCAGCAGGTTACGAAGGCTGGAAAATTGAAACTGTAGGTGACGATATTGCCTGGATCAAACCAGGTGAAGATGGTCGCTTATATGCAATCAACCCTGAAGCTGGTTTCTTCGGTGTAGCTCCTGGCACAAATACCAAAACTAACCCGAACTGTATGGCAACTCTTCATAAAGACGTAATCTATACAAACGTTGCTGTGACTGACAACGGTGAAGTTTGGTGGGAAGGTCTGACTAAAGAAGCACCTGCGAATCTGACTAACTGGAAAGGTCAACCACACACTGGCGAAGAAAAAGCGGCTCATCCGAACGCTCGTTTCACAGTTTCTGCTGGTCAATGCCCTTCTATCGATGCTGATTGGGAAAATCCAGCAGGTGTTCCAATTTCTGCGTTCATCTTCGGTGGTCGCCGTGCAGACACAGTGCCTCTGATTTCAGAAGCATTTGACTGGGTTGATGGTGTTTATAAAGCTGCAACCATGGGTTCTGAAACAACTGCTGCTGCTGTTGGTCAACAAGGTATCGTTCGTCGCGACCCATTTGCGATGCTTCCATTTGCTGGCTACAACATGGCTGACTACTTCACTCACTGGTTAGAAATGGGTGAGAAAGTTGGCGAGAAAGCTGCTGCTGCTGGTAACAAGCTTCCTGGTATCTACAACGTGAACTGGTTCCGTCGTGATGCTGAAGGTAACTTCGTATGGCCTGGTTTCGGTCAAAACATGCGTGTTCTTGAGTGGATCATCGATCGTTGTGAAGGTCGTGCTGATGCTGTTGAAACTCCAATCGGCCGTGTACCTACTTACGAACAGCTAAACTGGACTGGTTCTGATTTCACTAAAGAACAATTTGACCTGGTAACTTCTCAAGACAAAGATCAATGGATCAAAGAACTTGAAAGCCACACTGAATTGTTCAACAAATTGGGTGATCGTCTGCCAGAAGCGTTGAAAAAACGCCAAGCTGAACTTCTTGAAGCGGTTAAATCTGCTTAATTGCTGATTTAATTTTAAAAAGGTCGCGTAAGCGGCCTTTTTTATTACCTTAAGATAAGGTTAAAGCCAATCGTTTAATCTGTTTTACATCTAAATGAAAACCACTTTTCATCATTCATCAATCTCCTTGAAGAACAGCATTTGACCAATTAATCCAATATAAAAATCAAGCAATTACTCTAAACAAATGGTAAATTTATGTTTTATAAAAATATTTGAAAATTCCATTATTTATTAAGACTAAAGTCCTATAAAAAGAGAAAACTTGGAGGCGTATAAGTATATGAAATTTCCTCACTTTCTCTCTCACTAAAACATAACTTTTTAGATTTTATAGCAATGAAAATTTAAAAAAGATGTGTTTTACAGCATTCCTTTGGAGCAATGTTGTGAATCAGCCACTTCCTGAAGCTGCTACACCGCAGCTTGATCGTAAAACACGGGTTAAATCTATTCTCGGTGGTTCTGCAGGTAACCTGGTCGAATGGTACGACTGGTATGTTTATGCAGCCTTTACCTTATATTTCGCTTCACAGTTCTTCCCTGATGGCGACAATACCGTCAAACTTCTTCAGGCTGCTGCTGTATTCGCACTTGGTTTCTTGATGCGTCCGATTGGCGCATGGATTATGGGAATTTACGCTGACCGTAAGGGTCGTAAAGCCGGTTTAACACTTTCTGTATCTTTGATGTGTGTCGGTTCCCTGATTATTGCCTGTGCACCCAACTATGATTCAGTGGGCATGCTCGCCCCTGCGCTGCTGTTATTTGCTCGTTTATTACAAGGTTTAAGTGTAGGTGGTGAATACGGTTCAAGTGCCACTTACTTGACTGAAATGGCAGGTAAAAATCATCGTGGTTTCTACTCAAGCTTCCAGTATGTGACCCTGATCTCAGGTCAACTATTGGCACTCTGTGTCTTGATCTTCCTACAACGCACTTTGACTGAAACACAACTCACTGAATGGGGCTGGCGTATTCCCTTCCTGATTGGTGCATTCTTAGCGATTGTGGTGTTCTGGATCCGTCGCGGTCTGGTAGAAACACAATCTTCAAAACAGGCTGTTGAACAGGCGAAAAAAGGTGGCCCTAAATCCGGTGCCTTAGCTTTATTCACTAAATATCCTAAACAGGCATTTACCGTGATCATGCTAACTGCAGGTGGTACTTTAGCTTTCAATACTTTCACTACTTATTTGCAGAAATATCTGGTGAACACCTCAGGATTTGAAAAAACCACAGCGACTGAAATCACGACTCTTGCGATCTTTGTATTCATGCTCTTGCAACCTGTGATTGGTGCACTTTCTGACAAGATCGGCCGTAAGCCAATCATGATTGCTTTTGGTGTGCTTGGTGTACTATTTACCATTCCTATCTTTAATGGCTTAGGCTCAACTACCAACCCAACTACAGCATTCATGCTGTGTATGAGTGGTATGGTAATTGTAACTGGTTACACAGCGATTAATGCCGTAGTGAAAGCTGAGCTATTCCCTGCCCATATCCGTGCCTTAGGCGTAGCTTTGCCTTATGCGATTGCCAATACACTATTTGGGGGTACAGCAGAACTGGTGGCTTTAAGCTTTAAAAATGCCGGCCATGAAAACTACTTCTTCTATTACATTACTTTTATGATTGGCCTGTCGCTGCTGACTTATGTCTTTATGAAAGATACTAAAAAGCACAGCATGATTACTGATGACTAAGTAACTGTATTGCTTTAGGAGCTTTCCGGATGGAAACATTCGGAAAGCTTTTTTATTGGAATTTTATGTTTACTGCCATTCCGCTATTTCGTTGCTATGGCATACTTGTCTGATAAAAATACGGGAAATCATCATGATGAAAAAAACAGTTTTTTTACTCGGCTTAACTATCGGCACTTTAGGCCTGACAGCATGTCATACAGCACCTCAACAATTTAACGGTCAGACCGGATATGAAATCCTGGAACGTTCAGAAAATACTGCGACCTTAAGCTATACATTAGCAGGACGACCAAGTCAGGATGAAAACAGATTACAGGCTGCTTGCAGACAAGTTCTTGGAACCTCTAAAAACTATAATATCCAGATTATCAATAGTCAGGAAATAGTTAACCCAACTCCAGAACAGGTTCAGTATGGCCGTCAACTCGGGGATAGCCGCACCCAAATCAGTTTGAGTAATACACCTGATTTATATAACAGTGAAAATCCGGGTGCCCGAGAGGCATTAGAAGCTCGCCCTACCACTGTACGTGTGATTCGCTATACCTGCTCATAAAACAGAGCATAAAAAAGGGCTTGATGCCATTGCTGTCCCACAATTTTTCACAAGAGGAAGCTCAAATGAGCTTCCTCTTGTTTTATGGGTATTTTATCGGGTGAAAATAAAGCTTTTAAAGTTCTTCTTTCAAACAAATTCACTTGAATTATTC